>VXPR01000474.1 GCA_009839405.1 Gammaproteobacteria bacterium | reverse complement strand
TGGTCCTCAACATACAAAATCAGCGAGGCGCGGCGGGCGGCGCCTAAGCCTAAAGCGAAGCCGGAGTAGCGCTCGGGGTCGATGCCCGACATGGCCAGCACGTTGGGGTGCACCATGCCGCAGCCGAGCACCTCGATCCAGCCGGTAAACCCGCACACGCGACAGCCCTTGCCGCGGCAGTGGACGCACTCCATGTCGACTTCAGCAGAGGGTTCCGTGAAGGGGAAATACGACGGGCGGAAGCGAACCCTCAGGGGCTCCTCGAAGAAGTGCCTGGTGAAATCGATGACGGTGCCCTTGAGGTCAGCGAAGCTGATGCCCTCGTCCACCACCAGCCCTTCCACCTGGTGGAACATGGGGCTGTGGGTGGCGTCCACGTCGTCCTTGCGATAGACGCGGCCCGGGCAAATCACTTTCACCGGTGGGCCCTGCAACTCCATCGTTCGCACCTGCACGGGCGAAGTGTGGGTGCGCAGCAGCAAGCCGTTGTCGAGATAAAGGGTGTCGTGCATGGCCCGCGCCGGATGGTGGGCGGGAATGTTGAGCGCCTCGAAGTTGTGGTACTCGTCCTCCATCTCCGGCCCGTCCACCACGGCATAGCCAGCGGCCGCGAAGATGTCCTCGATGCGGCGCAGGGCGTGGGTCACCGGATGCAGGCCCCCACGTCGACGCTGGCGGCCGGGCAACGTGACGTCCACGGCTTCGGCGGCGAGCGCCTGGTGCATCTGCTCCCGCGCCAATACATCCTTGCGACCATCGACGGCAGCCTGCACCTCGCGCTTGGCAACGTTGATGCGGGCGCCGGCGGCGGGCCGCTCCTCGGCCGGCATCGCGCCCAAGGACTTGAGGAGCGCCGTCAGTTCGCCGCGCTTGCCGAGATAGCGAACCCGCACCTCGTCCAGGGCCCGTTCGTCGCGTGCGCGGGCCACGTCCGAGAGCGCGGATGAAGTGATGGAGTCGACGTTCATCGCTAACCCACCTTGGCGCTGGCGCGCGGGGCGCCGGACGCGCGCTATGCGGTCAGAGCCGCGCGGGCCTGGTCCGCGAGCGCAGCGAACGCCGCCTTCTCGTTGAGCGCGAGGTCCGCAAGCACCTTGCGGTCCACCTCGATGGAAGCCTTTTTCAGCCCCGCCATCATGCGGCTGTAGGAAAGGCCGTGCTGGCGCGCTTCGGCATTGATGCGCACGATCCAAAGCGAACGGAACTGGCGCTTGCGCTGGCGGCGGTCGCGATAGGCGTATTGGCCGGCCTTGATGACCGCTTGCTTGGCGACCTTGAAGGTGCGGCTACGGGCGCCGTAGTAGCCCTTGGCTTGCTTGAGAACCTTCTTGCGGCGGGCGCGGGAGGCGACGCCTCGTTTCACTCGTGGCATCGCTTACGCCTCCTCGCCGGTGCTGTGGTCGGCGGGTCCCTTGCGGGCGGCTCGCTTTCGGCCCGGCAGCATTCGGTCCACCAAGCTGCGGTCCCCATCCGAGACATCGGCGAAGCCCCTGAGCTGGCGCTTGCGCTTGGAGGATTTGTTGACGAACAGGTGGTTCTTGTTGGTCCGCTTGTGCTTGTAGCCCTTCGCGGTGCGCCGGAACCGCTTGGCGGCGCCGCGCTTGGTTTTGAGTTTTGGCATGTTTGGATTTGGTTCCTTTCGCCCCGCGCCTTGGCGCATCGCGATTCGCTGACGAATCGCCGGGGCTGTTGGTTGCTTGAGTCACCTCTGGCCGTTTCACTCGAACGGGCAGGGTCTGCCTTGGCGCGTTCGGGAGGCAATCCCTTCGCATCTTCTTGTTGGTTGAACGCTTCGCGTCGTTGGTTGAACGCTTCTCGCTTGCCGACACTCGCGAACGGGCAGAGAGCGAGCCGCCTTCCCTTCCTTGAGGCGCGGCTTTGGCTAGCCCGTTGCGCCTCCCGCCTGCGCGTCCGTTGCCGCCGACGCTTCCGGCTCCACGCGTCGCGGCGCACCGCCGCGCTTGCGCTTTCTTGGCGCGAGCACCATCGTCATCTGGCGACCCTCGAACTTTGGCGCGGTTTCTACGCTAGCGAGTTCGTCGAGGTCTCCCTCGATCCGCTTCAGGAGCGTGAGGCCAATCTCCGGATGCACCATCTCGCGTCCGCGAAATCGAAGCGACACCTTGGCCTTGTCGCCGTCCTCCAAAAAGCGCACGAGATTGCGCAGTTTCACCTGATAGTCGCCCTCTTCGGTGCCGGGGCGAAACTTCATTTCCTTGACGTGAACCTGCTTTTGCTTCTTGCGCTGGGCCGCCTTGGCTTTCTTTTGGTCAAACAGATGCTTGCCATAGTCCATCACCTTGACGACCGGGGGCTCGGCATCCGGCGCTATGAGCACCAGGTCCAGCCCTTCGCTCCGGGCTTCGCGCAGCGCCTCGTCCCGGTCAACGATCCCCACTTGGGCTCCACCCGAGCCAATCAGGCGAACCCGAAAGGCGCGAATGTCGTCGTTGAGCACGGCTCGATTGTTGGTCTGCGTCTTCGCGGCTGATCTCTTGATAGGCACTCCTCCTCAAACGAGATTCGGCCAACGGGCACCGTTAGCCCGTTGCAGGAACTGCAAATGGTACTTGGCGCTGCCCTTGCGGACAACCTGCAATTCGATGCTAGGTGGCTGCGCCGTTGAAACGGCGCTGGCTCCTAGCCGTAGCTGCGAGCGAGTGCGAGCACGAAGGCCAGCAGTTGCGAAGCAACTGCCGACGCGCTCGTAGAGCGCGCTGGAGCGGCCATGCGCCGGCTTGCGGCGCGTTTGCGGTGCGTTTACGGTGCGCCCTCCAGGGCAAGTCGGGATGCGGAGGGACGTCAGGCGATGCGGATGAGGCGGAGAAGGCCATGATTCACGCTCTCGAAGGCCGCCGGGTTCGTGCCGCGAGCCCGCACTTCATTGCCCCGACGGCGGTGGTCATTGGCGATGTGACGATTGGTCCCGAGTCGTCGGTCTGGTGGGGTGCCGTGCTGCGCGGCGACTACGACCGCATCACCATCGGCGCGCGCTCCAACGTGCAGGACAATGCCGTCATCCACATGGACGAAGGGTTCCCGGTGACCATCGGCGACGGCGTCACCATCGGCCACAAGGTGGTGCTGCACGGCTGCACCATCGGCGACAACAGCCTGGTCGGCATCAACTCGGTGGTTATGAACGACGTCACGATCGGCCGCGACTGCCTGATCGGCTCGAACGCCCTCCTTACGGAGGGGAAGACCATCCCGGACCGCTCTCTGGTGATCGGCTCGCCGGGCAAGGTGGTGCGCGAGCTGTCGGACGAGCAGGTGGCGGAAATCACCGACTTCGCCGACCGCTACGTGCGCAACTTTCGCCGCTACCTGACGAGCCTCGAGGTGCAGGCAAGCGCCGACCCGGCGTGACGCGGCGAGATCGAATGACCCGAGTCGGTACGCCCCTTGCGCCCTCGGCCACCCGAGTGATGCTGCTTGGCGCTGGGGAGCTCGGCAAGGAGGTGGCCATTGAGTTGCAGCGCCTTGGCGTCGAGGTGGTGGCGGTAGATCGCTACGCCAACGCCCCGGCGATGCAGGTTTCGCACCGCAGCCATGTGGTGGACATGCGCGACGCCGATGAACTGCGTCGCGTCATCGAGCGGGAGAGCCCGCACCTCGTAGTGCCGGAGATCGAGGCGATCGCCACGCCAACCTTGGTGGACATGGAGCGCGAAGGGTTGCATGTGATCCCCACCGCGCGAGCCGCCCGACTGACGATGGACCGCGAGGGCATCCGGCGGCTTGCCGCCGAGACGCTCGGCGTCTCCACCTCGCCTTATCTCTTTGCCGAAACGGAGGAGGAGTACCGCGCTGCAGTGCGCGAGATCGGTACGCCGTGCGTCGTCAAGCCCGTGATGAGTTCGTCGGGCAAGGGCCAGTCCCTCGTGCGCTCGCCGGCGGATGCCGAATCCGCGTGGCACGCGGCGCGGGCTGGTGCGAGGGGCGGTGGCGAGAAAGTGATCGTCGAGGGCTTCGTAGCCTTCGACTACGAGATCACGCTGCTCACTGTGCGCCACGTCGGGGGCACGTCCTTCTGTGAACCCATCGGCCACCGTCAGGAGGGAGGCGACTACCGCGAGTCGTGGCAGCCGCAACTCATGTCGGCGGCGGCACGGGCGGAGTGTGAGCGCATCGCTGAACTCGTGACCGGCAATTTGGGTGGCTACGGCCTCTTCGGCATGGAGTTTTTCGTCCGTGGCGACGAGGTTTGGTTCAGCGAGGTCAGCCCGCGCCCGCACGACACCGGCATGGTCACGCTGGTGGGGCAGCAACTGTCGGAGTTTGCCTTGCACGCTCGGGCGATTCTTGGCTTGCCGATCCCCGTCATCCGCCAACACGGCCCGTCGGCCTCGGCGGTGATCCTCGCCCACGGGAATTCCGCAAACGTCACCTACGGCAACCTCGATCAAGCGCTGGCCGAAGCCGACACGGAACTGCGCTTGTTCGGCAAACCGGATGTAGATTGCTAACGCCGCATGGGTGGGGCCCTGGCGCGCGCCGACTCCATCGAGG
>VXPR01000387.1 GCA_009839405.1 Gammaproteobacteria bacterium | reverse complement strand
TTGAACCGTTTCATCACTCTGCTCTCCTCAAACAAATCCACTAACACAGCCCACATTGGGCCACCCCTCCCGACAGTCTCCGCCGACACCCACTGGCCCCGGTCCCGGAGCGGGCGCGAGCATAGCACGCGACTCCCCGGCCGTAGGGTGCCACGTGCGTGGATTAGGCCGCCTCTTGCGTGTCTCCAAACATCGCTTCGAGGTGTTCTTCCGGCAGCGGCGCGGTGGCGCGGGAGACGAAGTAGGTGACCACGACGCCCACGCCCTCGCCGATGGCGGCGCAGGATGTCGGGTTCGGGCCTTCGCCGGCGAGCCAGGCAACGACGATGTAGAGCGGACCGCTGTCGCCGAACCACGCCGGATTCAGGAGTTCCGCGTGCAGGATGCAGAAGGTCGCGAAGCCGGCAATGAGGCCGGAATAGGCGCCGGCCTTGGTCACCCCCTTCCACAGCGCGCCGAGGACAAGCGGCCCGGCGAAGGCAGCCATCATGCCGCCGACGCCGATCCAGACGATCAGCGCAATGTTGCGTTCCACCAGCGCCCAGGCCATCGCGGTACACAGCACCATCACCACCACGGTGGCGACCCGGCCGATGAGGAGCTCGTAGCGGTCGCGCTCCTCTTGGGTGGCGTTGGGCGTGAGCTTGTCGGCGAAGGTGCGGCGGTAGAGGTCGTTGGCGATGATCTGTGATGAAGACACGACGAGGCCATCGGCGGTGGACATGATCGCCGCCAGGATGCCGACGCCGATCAGAGCCGCCAGCCACGTCGGGAACAGCTCGATGAACAGCATCGGCAGCGATTCGTTGGGATTCGAGCCTTCGTTGTAGAGCACGTCGCCAAGCAGGCCGCGCGCGAGGAGACCGGCGAGGCCCAACATGCCGAGCGTGATGCCGAAGGTGAACGCGAGCTTGATGAACGACTTCTGCTGGTCCGTGCCCTTGAGCGCCCACAGCTTGTTGCCGAGGTGGGGCAACAGGCCCAGCGGAATGTGCGCGAGGACGATGCAGGCGATGGACCACCAAGAGTGATACAGCGGCGTGGTGGTGTTGAGTGGCCCGACGAGGTTCTCGTCCTGCTGTTCGAGGTTGTCGAGCAGGGCACCGAGGTTCCCGTCCATGCCCACCGCGAACACGAACAGGAAGATCACCACCACTGCGAGCACTAGCATCATCACGCCCTGGGCACCGTCGGTGAGGATGTCCGCATGAGCGCCGCCCATGAAGACGTAGATCGTCAGCACCGAGGACGTGACGATGAGCGCCCAGATCGGCGGCATTCCCAGCATCACCTCGAACATCACCAGCCCCGACACGAGCTGTCCGGCGAGATAGAAGAACAGCACCAGCGAGAAGATCGAGACGATCACGCGGATGCCGTCGGACTGGTAGCGGTCGCCGAGGTACTCCGGGATCGAGCGGTTGCCGAAGCGGTTGCCCGAGGTGGCGATGAGCCGCATCGAGATCATGACGCCGAAATAGACGCCGATGGGATAGAGGAAATTGCCCCAGATGGTGGCCGTGCCCCATTCGTAGGCAAGCCCCGGCCCGCCGAGGAAGGTGGCGCCGCTAGCCGTGGTGGCGGCGAAGGCGAAGGCGAGGAACACAGGGCCATAGGAGCCACGCGCGGTAGCGAAATCGTCCGCGTGCTGCACGCGGCGCTGGCCGAGCACGCCGATGGCGAGCATGGCGCCGATGTAGAGCACCAAGAAGAGCCAGGACCAAGCTATAAGCGACACGTGTTGGCACCCCCCCGTAAGCGGCGTCGTTCGCAAGATAGGCGCAGTGTAAGGCAACGACCGCGCTCGTGAGGGAAGGCAGGATGCCTTCCTTGAGGGGCCCCGTCGTCGTTCTCAGGTTGGCGGCGCGGTACGAAGCGGCGATGTCGCACAAGACGTGGGGGCAATGTCCTCTTTGCCGGTCGTGCTGGAGCAGTCACGATTCGTGCATGAATGAGATGCTGCCGTGCGCCCGCGTGCGTCGGTGCCGTGGGTGTCACGGATGGTCGGGTGTCGGTGGCGTCACTCTCGCGGAAATGCTGACGGCACTTGCCGCAGGCGCGTTGCTGATGGCCGTGGCGCTGCCGGGCTTCGACAGCCTGCTTGAACGTGAGCGCGCCGGCAGCGCCATCAACCAAATGCTCAGTGCGGTGCAGTTCACACGGGCGGCGGCGGTGAGCCATCGGGTCACGGCGGCGCTCTGCCCCGGCGTCGACGACCGCTGCGGCAGGCGCAACACCTGGCACGACGGTGCGTTGGTCTTTCTGGACCCCAATGGCAACGGTCGGCGCGACGCCGGCGAAGAGATACTCGAGCGCCTGCCGCCACTGCCGGCCGGACACCGCCTGTACTGGCGGGCGTTCCGCAACCGCACTGCCTTGGTGTTTCGCCCGTCCGGCTTCACTGATTGGCAAAGCGGCAACATCCTCTACTGTCCCCCGGACGGCGACCCAACGCTGGCGCGCCAGGTCATCCTCAACGTGCAGGGCCGGGCCCGCCACGCGATCGACACCGACGGCGACGGCATCGTCGAAGACGCCAGAGGGCGGCCGGTGACGTGCCCAAGGACGTGAGCTCGCCGAGGCTGTGCTTGTCAGAGCGGCGGCGGTTAGACTCAGTGCGCGGGGCACGGTCCGCCATATGCACGTATGCCCCGACATCAGGAGATGCCATGCGCGATGCACCGAAATCCGCTCTGCCGGGCTTGCGACGCACCAGACGCTTCGCAATCGTCGGGCTTGCTGGGCTCCTGGCGTCGCCCCCGGCTTTCGCTGGTCTCACCGATGCGCTTCGCGACGGCAAGTCCAACGTTAGCGGGCGCTATCGCTACGAGAGCGTCGATCAAGATGGCTTGCCGAACAAGGCGTCGGCATCCACCGTTCTTGGCCGCCTGACCTGGTCTTCCGCCGCATGGGGCAACCTCACGGCCGGCATCGAGACCGATTTCGTGGGTGTCGTCGGTATCGACGATTACAACTCCACCACCAACGGCAAGACTACCTATCCGGTGGTGGCGGACCCCGAGGGCTTCGACCTCAACCAGGCTTTCGTCCGGCGCCAGTCGGGCGCCGTCACGATGACGGGGGGACGGCAGCGCATCCTGCACGGTCGTCAGCGCTTCCTAGGCGGCGTAGCGTGGCGCCAGAACGAGCAGACCTACGATGCCGTGCGGATCGAGTCCAAGGGTGACGACGTGACGCTCGACTACAGCTTCATCGCTAATGTCAACCGCATCTTTGGCCCGGAGGACGGCGCCCAGCCGGCAGACTGGCAAAGCGCAATCCACGCCTTCCGCGGCGTCTGGAGCATCGGCGATGGCGAAATCTCCGCATTTGCCTACGACTTCGACCTCCAGAACGACAACGGCATCCCCAACTCCAACCGCACGTACGGCGCGGAATACACCGGCCAGCACGGCGGTTTCACCTTGAGCGGCGGCATCGCCCGGCAGTCGCCATCTGGGGACAGCCCCCTCGACTACGACGCGGGGTGGTATTGGGTCGAGGGGAAGACAAGCCTCGGGGGCGTTACCTTCACGCTCGGCCACGAGGTGCTCGGCAGCGACGGCGGCGAGGCCGGCTTTCGCATGCCGGTGGCGACGCTGCACAAGTTCAACGGCTGGACCGACCGCTTCCTCGCGACGCCAGCGGCCGGGCTCGAAGACACCTATCTAACCATGGCGGAGGAGTGGGGCAAGGTGAGCCTCGCCGCAACGTTGCACGCCTTCTCCTCCAACGAGGGCAGCGCCGACTATGGCAAGGAGTTCGACCTTTCCGCTTCCATGCCCCTCGGCGAATCCCTGACGGTGCTGTTCAAGTTCGCAACCTACGCCAGCGACGGCTACGCGGCCGACACCACCAAGTGGTGGCTTACCTTCACCTATCGGCCATGACGAGCAGCCTCACCAGCTTCGGTGCCAACGTCGCCGCCGAGTGGCGCCGACGACCGTGGTGGATGAACCTGATGTGGCTGTTCTGCATCTACATGACGTTCATCTATCTGCCATTCGACCTCTTCTTTAAGCCGGTGCATCTCGACCAGGAAGTGTGGTTCGGCGTCGTCTTGTATGGCTGGTGGGCCAAGCTCACGGCGCCGCTGCATTGGGCGATCTACGCTGCCGGCGCGTACGGATTCTGGAAGATGCGTTGGTGGATGTGGCCTTGGGCCGCGGTCTATGCCGCGCAGGTGACCTTCAGTATGGCGGTGTGGCCGCTGTTGGACGAACGCGGCAGCGCTTGGGCGGCGCCCATCGCCGGCGCGATCTTCGCGGTGCCGACGTGGGCATTGTGGCGCGCCAAGCCCCGCTTCCGTCCAGCATCCACGTGACTTGCAGGGGACGGGCTTGGCCCGTCCCGCGTATCGGCGGCGGCGTTACTTCGCCGCGATTTGCGCCTGCTCTGCGTCGGTCTTGGCCGGTTCTTCCTTGGGCTTGTTGACGCCCGGCACGTCGTCCACTTCGAACGGCCCCTTGAGGCCCAGTTCCTTGCCGATCTCGCGCACTGCGGGAATCACTTCCTGCCCCATGAGGC
>VXPR01000415.1 GCA_009839405.1 Gammaproteobacteria bacterium | reverse complement strand
ATCCGCCTCGTCGGCGGCTTCCGCCGCCAGCTCCTCGCCGGCGTCCTCGTCCGCCTCGTCGCCGCCACCGCCGTTCGGCAGTGCCGCCAGGAGTTCCGCCACTGTCTTGCCGCGCCGCGCCGCGATGGCATCCGGCGACTGCATGGTGGTGAGCGCATTGAAGGTGGCACGCACCACGTTGACGGCGGTGGTTGAACCGTAGCACTTCGCCAGCACGTTGCGGACGCCAGCCGCCTCGAGCACGGCTCTCATGCTGTCCCCGGCAATGACGCCGGTGCCTTCCGAAGCCGGCCGCATGAAGATGGTGGAAGCGCCGTGGCGACGGGTGATCGGATACCACAGCGTGTCGCCGTTGAGCTCCACGTCCACCATGTTGCGCCGCGCCGCCTCCATGGCCTTTTCGATGGCGACCGGCACTTCCTTGGCGCGACCGCGGCCGAAGCCGACCCGGCCGTTGGCGTCGCCAACCACGGTCAGCGCCGTGAAGCCGAACTGCCGCCCGCCCTTGACCACCTTGGAGACGCGATTGACCTCGACGAGTTTCTCGACGAGGCCCTCTTCCTTGATTTCCTCGGAGTAGGCCATATCAGAACCTCAATCCCCCTTCTCGCGCGGCCTCTGCAAGGGCGCGCACGCGACCGTGATATTTGTAGCCGGCGCGGTCGAAGGCCACCACCTCGACCCCGGCGGCAAGCGCCCGCTCGGCGATCAGGCGACCCACGTTAGCCGCCGCCTCGACGTTGCCGGTGGCCGCTTCGCGCAACGACTTGTCGAGCGTGGATGCCGACGCCACCACCCGGTCGGAACGGTCTGGCGTGCGCTCGTCGCCGCCCTGACCGCCGCCGCCACGGATGATCTGGGCATACATGTGCCGCGGTGTGCGATGCACCGTCAGCCGCAACGCGCCGAGTTCGCGGATCTTCATCCGCGTCCTGCGTGCCCTGCGCAATCGACTGTTCGTTCTCGCGCTCATCGATTCGTCCTGCTTTCTCCCGTTGGCTCGCGGCCTCATTGCTCGAGGCTACGGGGCCCTACTTCTTCTTGCCTTCCTTGCGGCGCACCCGCTCGCCGGCATAGCGCACGCCCTTGCCCTTGTACGGCTCCGGCGGGCGAAAGGCGCGGATTTCAGCCGCCACCTGACCCACAAGCTGCTTGTCCACGCCCGAAACCACCACTTCGGTTTGGCTGGGCGTCGTGATGGAAACCCCGTCCGGCGACGAAAAGTCGATGGGATGCGAGAAGCCGAGCTGCAGGTTGAGCCGCTTGCCCTGGGCCTGGGCGCGATAGCCAACGCCCTGCAGTTCGAGCCGCTTCTCGAAGCCCTCGGTGACGCCGGTGACCATGTTGCTGACGAGCGAGCGCACCGTGCCAGCCAAGGCGCGCGACTGCCGATCCCCGCCGGCCGCGGCGAAGCTGATCTCTTCGCCCTGCCGCGCGACGTTGACGCGCCCCGGCAGCGGCATGGACAGAGTTCCCTTGGAACCCTTGACGGTGATGCTGTCGGTGCCGAGTTGCACATCGACTCCGCTCGGCACGGACACGGGACTGTTGGCAACGCGAGACATGGCTAGAACACCGTGCAGAGAACTTCGCCGCCGACGCCGGCGCGGCGCGCGGCCGCATCCGTCATCACGCCGAGATTGGTGCTCACCACGGCGACGCCAAATCCGCCCCGAACGCTCGGCAGCTCGTTGCACTTGCTGTAGATGCGCAGCCCCGGCCGGCTGACGCGATTGAGCTCGACGATCACCGGCTCGCCCTCGTGGTACTTGAGCTCGATGATGAGCTTCGCCGCTACGCCCTTCTCGGACTGGAACGAGGCGATGTAGCCCTGATCGTGCAGCACTTCGGATATCGCCACCTTCTGGCGCGACGTCGGCATCGAAACCCGCCCATGACGGGCAGACTGCGCATTGCGGATGCGCGTCAGCATGTCGGCGATGGGGTCTTGCAGGCTCATGTCGTGCTCTTGCCTCCCTCGCTTACCAACTCGCCTTGACGAGGCCCGGCACGTCGCCGCGCATGGCGGCCTCGCGCAGCTTCGTGCGGCCGAGGCCAAACTTGCGATACACGCCCCGCGGCCGACCGGTGACGCCGCAGCGACGCTGCAGCCGCACGGGGCTCGCGTTGCGCGGTAGCCTCTGCAAGGCGAGCTGGGCGTCCCAGCGCTCGTCGCCTGTGGCATTGCGGTCGCCGATGATCTTCTTAAGCCGAGCCCGCTTGGCCTCGTATTTCGCGACGGTCTTCTCCCGCTTTTTTTCGCGCTCAAGAATGCAGGTCTTTGCCATTGGCTTAGGTTCCTAGATTGACTCGGCACGGGCGACCACAAGGGTCGCCCCTGCGGGGGCTTTGGTTTGGTGGTGCGCAGCGATCGTTGCCGTCGGTGTCACGAATCCATCCTTCAGGTGCGGAACGGGAAGCGGAAGCCGCGCAAGAGCGCGAGCCCCTCTTGGTCCGTTTGCGCCGTGGTGGTGACGGTTATGTCGAGGCCGCGGATGCGATCGATGCTGTCGTAGTCGATCTCCGGAAAGACGATCTGCTCCGCGATGCCCATCGAGAAGTTGCCGCGCCCGTCGAAGGCGCGCGGGTTGAGGCCGCGGAAATCGCGCATCCTCGGGATGGCGATGCCGATCAGGCGCTCGACGAACTCGTACATGCGCGCCCGGCGCAGGGTGACCTTGCAGCCGATGGGCCAGCCCTCGCGAATCTTGAAGCCGGCCTCGGAGCGGCGAGCGCGGGTGACGATGGGCTGCTGGCCGGCGATCAGGGCGAGGTCCCGGGCGGCGCTGTCCATCACCTTGCGGTCCCCCACGGCGTCGCCCACGCCCATGTTCAGCGTCACCTTCTCGAGCCTCGGCGCCTGCATGGGGCTGCCGTAGCCGAACTCGCGCACGAGTTCCGGGCGGATTTCTGCCTCGTACTGCTGCAGCAACCGGTTGCGTTCGGCTGCCGCGCTTTCGTTCGCCACGTCGTTCACCTACTCGTCCACCCGCTCGCCGTTCGACTTGAAGTAGCGCACCCGCTCGCCATCCTCCAGCCGAATGCCCACCCGATCGGCGCGTTCCGTGTCCGGGTTGAATATGGCGACGTTGGAGGGATCGATGGGTGCCTCCTTGGTCTGGATGCCGCCTTCCTCGTTCTGCTGCGGATTGGCGCGCACGTGCTTGTACACCATGTTGACGCCAGCGACGATGAGCTTGCCGTTCGGCAGCACGCGGGTAACCTCGCCGCGCGCGCCCCGGTCGCGTCCGGCGATCACCACCACTTCGTCCTCTAGGCGGATTTTGCGCACTTTGCCTGCCTCCGCTGCCTACAAGACTTCCGGCGCCAGCGAAACGATGCGCATGAAGTTTTCCGTGCGCAGTTCCCGCGTCACCGGGCCGAAGATGCGGGTGCCCACTGGCTGCAACTGTTGCGTCAGGAGCACCGCCGCGTTCTGGTCGAAGCGGATCAGCGAGCCGTCCGTGCGCCGCACGCCCTTGCGCGTGCGCACAACCACGGCGTTCATCACCTGGCCCTTGCGCACCCGCCCGCGCGGCGCCGCTTCCTTCACGGACACCTTGATGACATCGCCAATGCCGGCATAGCGCCGGTGCGAGCCGCCGAGCACCTTGATGCACTGCACCCTGCGGGCACCGCTGTTGTCGGCGATATCGAGCATGGTTTCGGTCTGGATCATGGCTCCACCAGCTCTTTCTCAGGAGCCGCTGAAGGCTCCTCTTGTTCAGAAGTGGCTGAAGGCTCATCCACAGCAGCAGAAGGCCCCTCGGGCGCGGCCCGCTCCACAATGCTGTCGAGCGCCCAGCTCTTGGTCTTGGAGATGGGACGACTTTGGACGATGGTCACCAGGTCGCCCTCGTTCGCCGAGTTGGCCTCGTCGTGGGCGTGCAGGCGCGTGGAACGGCGGATGAACTTGCCGTAGATAGGGTGCTTGACGCGCCGCTCAATGCGCACGGTGATGGTTTTGTCGGCCTTGTTCGAGGTGACGACGCCCACCAGCGAGCGCCTGAACGGCGCTTCCGGCGCGCCCTTCGGCGGCGGCGCAGCAACTGCCCCTTCTTGGAGTTGGCCTTCGGCTTCAGGCATCGGCCTTCTCCTCGATGTTGTCTTGCGGCTCTGGCGTCACCGTCTCTTCCACCTGTTCTGTCGTTGCCTCGGCCTGCTCTTGGGCAGCCTCGGCCAGCGCCTCGGCTGCCAGCGCCTTCTCCTGCATGACGGTGTTGACCCGGGCGATGTCACGCCTGGCCTCGCGCAGCAGGTGCGTTTGCGGCAGTTGCTCGCTGGCCCGCTGCATCCGCAGGTTGAACTGTTCGCGGCGCAGGCGCACGAGTTCCTCCTTGAGCTCAGGCAACGTCTTTTCTCTCAGTTCCGAGGCGGTCATGGCTGGCTTCTCGCTTCTTTCATCCGCCTCACATCGTCATGCGTCGGACGAAGGCGGTGCGGAACGGCAGCTTCGCCGCCGCCAGCGCCAGCGCCTCGCGGGCGTCCTCTTCGCTGACGCCTTCCATCTCGTAGAGCACGCGTCCCGGCTGGATTTGCGCCACCCAGTATTCGACGGCGCCCTTG
>VXPR01000281.1:2025-4595 GCA_009839405.1 Gammaproteobacteria bacterium | reverse complement strand
GTGTTGGCCGGCGATGCGCCGCGTCTGCTCGATGAGTGGCAGCTTGCGCCAGCGATCTGGAACCATGTTCGGCGCGAGGTCGATCGGCGTGGCAGTCCTGGTCAGTTCATCCTCACGGGTTCTGCGGTGCCAGCGGACGACATCTCTCGGCACACCGGCGCTGGCCGCTTTTCGCGATTGCGAATGCGGCCCCTTTCCCTGTATGAGCTCGGACGCTCGACCGGGAGCATCTCCCTAGGGCAACTCCTCCAAGGTGAAGCACAATCCACGGAGCCATGCGAACTGCCCGTTACCGAACTTGCCGAACTCGTCTGCCGAGGCGGCTGGCCTGGGCACATCAACAGGCCCCTCAGCGCCGTGCTGCGTGCCAACCGCGGCTATGTGGACGAAGTCTGCAGGACGGACATCACGCGTGTAGATGGCAAGGCGCGCGATCCGATCAAGGTCGAACGGCTGATTCGCTCGCTGGCGAGGAACCTCGCCACACCCGTGTCGCTGTCGAAGCTGGCTACGGATGTGGGCGGGGCCAACGGCCAGGGCATCAAGCCCGATACGGCGTCCGAGTACGTCGAGGCGCTGCACCGGCTCATGGTGCTGGAGGACCAGCCCGCCTGGGCGCCGCATCTGCGCTCACGCACAGCGCTTCGTTCGATGCCCGTGCGTCACTTCGTGGATCCTTCGCTCGCGGCCGCCGCCCTGCGCGCGACGCCAAGTCGCCTGCTCGCCGACCTTGCGTACCTTGGCTTCCTGTTCGAGTCGCTGGTTATCCGCGACCTCAGGGTTTACGCCCAAGCGGCGGATGCCCGCGTGTATCACTACCGCGAGAAGGACGGTCTGGAGGCGGACGCCGTGGTGGAGACGGCCGACGGTCGTTGGGCGGCGTTCGAGATCAAGCTGGGAGAACGTTGGATCCCAGAAGCACAGAAGAACCTGCTCCTACTTGCGGACCGAGTGGCCGACAGCGACCACGGCAAGCCCACAGCCCTCGCGGTCATCGTCCCTAACGGCTACGGCTACGCCGTAACGGATTCTGTTGGCGTCATTCCAATTGGAGCATTGGGGCCCTGAAGGGCCGCCCGCACGGTCGTTTCAAGACCTTCGATCCGCGCAAACCGATCCGCTGATCAGCCCAGAGCCCGCTGGATTTCCTTGGCGATGAGCCAGAGCCGGTCTTGCCCCCAGGCGTGCACCAGCGGTTCGCCTTCTGCGTTGAGGAGGCGGAAGCTTGGTACGCCCCACAGGCCAAAGCTGTACATCGCCTGGCGGTTGGCCTCGATGAGGGGGATCCAGTCGTCGTTGTCGATGATGTCGGCGGCTTCGTTCCAGGGGAGGCCGGCCGATTCCACGACGTGGCGCAGGCCGCGGTTGGTGTT
Organism: Gammaproteobacteria bacterium; assembly: GCA_009839405.1. GTDB lineage: Bacteria > Pseudomonadota > Gammaproteobacteria > Pseudomonadales > Azotimanducaceae > VXYL01. The sequence continues at coordinate 3,222 of VXPR01000281.1, read as the reverse complement.
CGTGTTCACGCCTTCGCGGAAGGCGGCACGTAAGAAGGCGGAGATGAACTCGACGCCTTTGCCTTGGGAGTCTGCCCACGGGTAGAGGGAGTAGCCGCGCTGGACCGGGTTGCCGATGGGGTCGCGGAACTTGCCCCAGTCGGTGATTCCTCGTGCGCGGGCCTCTCGCGCGGCGTCGGTGAAGATGTACACGCCCTTGGCTCTCGTCGCGGGAACTCCGCGCATGACCATGGGCAGCACCGGTCGCACCACGAGTTGCACGCCGGTTTTGCGGGCGAGGGCCACGGTGGCGTCGAAGGCTGCTGCGGTGTAGGGGCTTCGGATGGACGGGTAGGTTTCGAGGGTTAGGGTGCCGGTGTCCTTGTGCGGGCCGGTGGGGGTGTCGGGTCTTGGCGCGATCATGCGCGAGACCCCCTCGGTCGGTGTAGAGCCGGACTGGCGGCGGGCGCCTAGTTCCGTCAGCCGCGCTTCCAGATGACACAGGCGGTCGACGCCCCAATACCACTCGCCACCATAGTGGAACATGGCGCCGGAATAGTGGCCGAGCTGGTCTCTTCGTGCGGCGCCGGACTCGGTTCGGGCTTCGGCGGTGGCGGCGTCGGTTGGCGGATTGGTCTCGGCCAGCCTCTTGAGCGCCGCGTCTGACTCGGACCAGAGCGCATCTGAAACCTGCCGAGCGACTTTGGCGAAGTCTTCACCGTCAAGCCCTGCCAGAATCCGGCTTGCGAGCGCCACCTGCTCTGGCTTCGGCGCGCCGGCGTCGGCCGGGAACGTCAAGCCGTAGTGTGGGGCGATCTTGGCGGCGTCGTAGCGCGACAGAGGCAGCAGCAAGTCGGGTTCGGCCGCGTTCTTGCCCTGGGGACCCGGCACCAGGTGGCAAACCAGCTTGATGTCATAGGTTTCGATCAAAGGCGCAAGCAACTGCGCTGCCAAGTGGCTGTAGCCATCGTCCACCTGATGAAAGTACTCCACCACGTGCGGTGCCCCACGCCTCCGCCGCGCCGCCTCGAACCTGGCCCGCTTTATGGTGACGCGGCGCTCGGAAGCGACATAGGCAAGCAGCCGAGACGTTGCCCACCGCATGAGCCGCGGCGGATTGGCGGTGGCAAGGCCGCCTTGGTCCTGAAACTGCGGCCCCTCGGAGTTGCCGTTCATTCCTTCTCCACCAGGCCCTCCCAGAGGGTTTCAGTGCCCCAC
>VXPR01000281.1:0-2015 GCA_009839405.1 Gammaproteobacteria bacterium | reverse complement strand
GGGTGCCGGCGTCGGGATGGGAGAGCGCCGGAAAGAACGCCGTTTCCTTCGACGCCATGTCGTTGCCGGTGACGACGCGGGAGGCTGGGATGCCGGCGGCACGCAGCGAGCGTTCGGCGTCCGCCACGGCTTGGGGCCTAAGCCAAGCTGCCAAGGCGGCGTCGATGGCGTCCTGTGCGGCGAGGCGGCCCGCCTTTGAGGCAAGTGCCTGGTCGCCGAGGTCGAGGCCTGTGGAGTTGATCACGTGGCGCAATGCCTCCCACTGCTCGTCGTTCTCCACCGCCAGCGCCAGCCACCGCTCTTCCTTCTCTTCGAGGGGAAGCCCCTCGCGCTCCCCCGCGCTGAGGGCTCCTCTTGCGAGGGGAGGCCCCTCGCGCTCCCCCGCGCTGAGGGCTCCGCCCTCCTGATCCGCGCAGCGATAGCAGCCATGCGGTGCCATGTCGGGGCTGCGATTGCCGAGCGGGGCGACATCCTCCTCGTTGTGGAACTGCTGCAAATGCCGGTCGGCGATGAGGAACGCCGCCCCTTCCACTTGCGTTGCGTCGATGAAGCAGCCTTCGCCGGTCTCGCGGCGCCGCATCAGCGCGCCGATGAGCGCCACCAGCGCCTGCTTGCCGGCGATGTGGTCGGGATGGTTGAGGGTCGTGCCCACGGGGAACGGATCGTCGGGATGCGCCCATTGGTGGGTGACGCCGGCGAAGGTTTGCAGGTTGGGGCCATAGGTCTGGAAGCCGTCGTATGGGCCGGTGCCGAGGCCTTGGCTGCCGAGATAGATCACGTCGTTGCGGATGGCCTTGGCGCTGGCGTAATCGAGCCCCCATCGGCGCACAATCGGGCCGCGCATGTTCTCCATGATGACGTCGCACTCGGCGACGAGCCCCCGCGCAATCTCCACCGCTTCGGGATGCGTCATGTCCATCGCCAGACTCTTCACGCCGAGATTGAGTTGGTTGAACGTGGGGCTGGCGTTGGCGACCTCGGAGTTGCGGCGCAGGAAATCCACATGAACGTGGGACTCAAGCTTGATGACCTCCGCGCCCAGAAGCGCGAGCAGCGACGCGGCTTCAGGAACCACCGCGCCGACGCCTAGCTCGAGAACGCGTACGCCGGCAAGGGGGAGGCCCGGATCGGCGTCGTCTTGTGGCGCTCGGATGGCTGGTTCCCGTGCCGTGAGCACGCGTGCCTCCTCACCATGTTCGTCGAGCGCGGGTGCCGGAGTAGGCACCACATTCAGCGCCTTGGGTTCGAGCAGAAACGGCGTGCGCACCATCTGTTGTGCGCCGAACTCGGGATCGATGGTCTGCTGCAGGATGCCGCGAGCACGGGTGTGGGCGTCGTCCTGGAACTGTCGCAGCGAAAGCACCGGTGAGATGGTGAGCCCCAGCCTCTGGCCTTCGAGGAACGCTTCCTCTGTGGTTTTCGCGCGCATGAGTTCCTCGGTGATGAGCTTGAGCGCATCGGCGTTCTCGGCGCGAAACTTGGGATCGACGAACGGCCCGGAAGCGAGCTCCTCGGGGCTGCCCAGGAGTTCCACGAATGCCCGCCACTGCTTCGGCGTGCCGGCAAGGCAGCGAGCGTAGCCATCCTTCGTCTCGTAGATGGGAAAGCCGTTCGGTCCAAGGCGCGCCGCCTGCGTGCCTTGCCCCACCGCGTGCGTTTCGTGGGAGTGCAGGATGCGCGTCCAGGGCGTGGTGGCGGCGGTTGCGGCCTCCTCAAGGGGTATCTCGTAGCGCACCGAACCGGCCCCGGCTCGGAAGCCCAGAAGACCGACTGCCGCCATCACCGCGGCGTAGGTGCCGGCGCCATCGTGCGCCAGCCACGAAGGCGCATTGCAAGGTGGCTGATGCGGCCAGCCACTCGAGGCCATGCCGCCACTCGCCGCGAAGGCGACGATGGAAGAGGTGCCGAGGCCAAGCCGATCCGTGACGGTGACCGCCACGGGCGTCCGAGACTCGGCGACGATGTCGTGGTAGGCCGAGCCATCGGCGTCGAGCAGCACGTCCGCACCGTCGCAG
>VXPR01000468.1 GCA_009839405.1 Gammaproteobacteria bacterium | reverse complement strand
TATGCCACCGAGGCGATGCGGGGCGCGGCCTGGAGCTGGGCTCGGGGCAGGTCTTCGGCAAGAGCAAACGCCGGGGCGATCTCTACCAGCTTCTGGCGCTGGCGCTGCAAGCTGCATTCGCGGTCCCAAAGGTGACACACGGCACCGGTGCCGTCGCCGACGATCTGCACTTCCACGTGACGGGCGTGGGGGAGCAGCTCCTCCACGTAGAGGTCGCCGGAGCCAAATGCTTGCGCGGCTTCGGAGCTGGCGCGGGCGAATGCCTCTTCAAGCCCGCCGATGTCGGTGACGGGGCGCATCCCGCGGCCGCCACCACCGGCAATCGCCTTCAGCATCACGGCCCCGTCGGCTCCGAGTGTCTCGAAGAAGCCCTTCGCTTCGGCCAGCGTCACCGCACGGCTGATTCCCGGCAACACGGGCACCTTCGAGCTCTCCGCCAAGGCCCGGGCCTGCGCCTTGTCCCCGAACTGCTGCAACGTCGCTGGTGCGGGACCCACGAAAGCGAGCCCAGCATCCTCGCAAGCCTGGGCGAACTCCGCGCTCTCGCTGAGGAACCCGTAGCCGGGATGGATCGCCTCCGCGCCGGCTTCCTGCGCAAGCGTGACGATGCGCTCGCCGCCCAGGTATGCGGCCACGCCTACCGCGGCCAGATCCACCACCCGGTCCGCATGACGCGTGTGCAGAGACAGGCTGTCGTCCTCGGAATGGACGGCGACGGTCTCGACGCCAAGGTCGGCGGCCGACCGGGCGATGCGAATGGCAATTTCGCCACGATTGGCGATGAGCAAGCTACGCAGCATGACGTACTCTCCAAAAAAAGCGGGGCTAACGGTGCTGGGCTTGGGTGCTGCCAGACCTAGGGCCGTAGGCAAAGGACGAGGGGTTCAGTTCACTGGAGGAAACTCTGCTGCCTGAATCGCGGGATAACCCCGGCGATGCGCAAGAAATCTCGGTCGTGATGCAACAGTGTCAGGTTGAACTCCATTGCGTACTGCGCCAGCACGCAGTCTATAGCTGAGCGGATGGTTACGCCTCGTTGCCGACAGTCGAGGTACATCCGAGCGGCTGCGGCATGGCTCGCCATGGGCTCCTTGAAGGTGACAAAGTGCTGTCCGTCGAAGTAGTCCTTGAGCCGTGCCTGGGCCGCCGGATCGCGAGCGCCCTGCAAAACTTCCATGTACACAAGATGCGTGACGCTCACGCTGAGCGGGTTGGAAAGCAGCTCACGTAGCAGAACTACGTGGGGCGCGTCGCGGCCACGCACGAAGTCCACCCAAACCGATGTGTCGACGAGATACACGTCGGTCAGTTCGTTGCCTAGCGTAGCGCCTTGTGGTCGTAGTCGGGATCGAGTAGGTCGGTGCCCTCGAGTTCGCGTAGGTCCAGCCGCTTGCGATGTGCGACGTATTCGAGAAGGGCCTCATGGACCACGGCCCGCTTCGTCTTGACTCCACCGAGTTGCTGGGCCTCACGGACAAGCTCGGGGTCGAGTTCGATGTTGGTTCGCATTTTCTTGCACCATCTCTTGTGCGTGACTATGTGTATAGCATTTTGGCGCGCGGTCGTGCAACGCGATCGGTTGACGTGGAGGCGGACACACGCTCAGCCATGTCCTGCACGGAGGCCCGACAGAGTGGCGGTGGGGGTTATCGCTTCGGGGTCCACCATGAGGTGGAGCAGGGCAGGTTTGTCGGCGACAACAGCGCGGGCGAATGCGTCGGCGAACTCGGCGTTCGTCTCCACGCGTTCGCCGTGGGCGCCGTAGGCTCGTGCGAGGGCGGCGAAGTCTGGGTTGGCGATGTCGGTGGCGTGGACGCGGCCCGGAAAGTTCCGCTCCTGATGCATGCGGATCGTGCCGTACATGCCGTTGTCCACCACGAGGATCACCACGGCGGCTTCGGCTTGCACGGCGGTGGCGAGTTCCTGCCCAGTCATCTGGAAGCAGCCGTCGCCGGCGAAACAGACGACGGTGCTTGTGGGACGTCGCAGCTTGGCGGCGATGGCGGCCGGCAGGCCGTAGCCCATCGAGCCGGAGGTGGGTGCCACCTGGGTGCCGAAACGGCGGAAGCTGTGGAAGCGATGCAGCCAGCCAGAGTAGTTGCCGGCGCCGTTGGTGAGGATGGCATCGGGTTCGAGCGCCTCGCGCAGCACTTGCATGACGTGGGACATGGTCAAGTGGCCCGGTGCTGGATGGGGCAACTTCGACCACTCGAGATAGGCGTTGTGCAGGTCCTGGATGTACACGCGGCGCTTGCCGCGCGCCTTCGACGCGGCAAGGAACGGCAGCGGCCGGGCGTGGATGCCGAGCACGTTCGGATGCACTCGGCCAAGCTCGCCTGTGTCGGCATGGACATGGACCACCGGGGTTCCGGCCTTCGGCAACTGATAGGACTGGCTCGGAATCTCGGAAAAACGGGTTCCGAGCAGGAGCAAGAGGTCCGTCTCCTCGATGGCATGGCGCAGAGCTGGATTCATGCCGATGCCCACGTCGCCAGCGTAGTGGGGATGCTCGTGGTCGAACAGTTGCTGGCGCCGGAAGGCGCAGGCTACCGGCACGCCCGCGGTTTCGGCGAAGGTCGCGAGGCTTGCGGTGGCCGTGGCATTCCAGGTCGAACCGCCGACGATGACGAAGGGCCTCTGAGCGGCGTTCAGGAGACGGTCGCATTCGCGCATGGCGGCCGCGTCGGGCGTTTCGTCCGCGGGCTCGATGCGTGGTGGCGCCGGCATGTCGCAGGGATCTGCCAGCATGTCTTCCGGGAGAGCGACTACCGCAGGGCCGGGTCGATCGGTGAGGGCGGCGTGGAACGCGTCGGCGACCACGGCCGGAATGCGCCCGCCGTCCGATACTTCGGCGACGAACTTCGCCATGCCGCCGTAGAAGGCGGGGAAGTCGAGCTCCTGGAACGCATCTCGTCCAAGCGCCGCGCGCTCGACCTGGCCGGCAAAGAGCACGAGCGGTGTGGAGTCCTGCTGCGCGACATGGACGCCGGAGCTGGCGTTGGTGGCGCCTGGGCCGCGGGTGACGAAGACGACGCCAGGACGGCCCGTGAGCTTGGCGTCCGCCTCCGCCATCATGGCAGCGCCGCCCTCTTGGCGTGCCACCACCGTGTCGATGGCGGAGTCGCGCAAGGCGTCGAGCACCGCGAGATAGCTCTCCCCCGGCACGCAGAAGACGCGATCCACGCCTTGCTTTTCGAGCGCGTCCACAAGGGCTTGGGCAGCGGTTCTGGCAACCATGTGTTCCTCTTTTGCTCGAGCCTGATGCGACGCGGTCCCCCCACGGGGAGGCACCGCAATCCACCGAGTTTCACTTCAGGGGGCACGTTATCAGCGAAACGCGACATTCCGCTTCGTCCAAATCAAGGCAAAATCGCACGCTTCATTCAGGCCAATGGCTGCCAGTCAAGGAGAACCACGTGAAAGTAGCGTTGCAGGGTCGAGCCCAGGGGACGCAAAAGGAGCTGTACGAGAAGGCCGGGATCGACATCATCGAAGGCGGCTGCCGCACCGAGGACGAGATGATCGAGCTCATCGGCGATGCCGACGGCGCGCAGGTGGGCATCATGCCGCTGACGTCGCGGCGGGTGATGGAGTCGTGCACGAAGCTGAAGGTGGTGAGCCGCTTCGGCGTTGGCGTCGATTCCATCGACATCGACGCCGCCACCGAACTCGGCGTGATGGTGTGCAACGTGCCGGGCTCCAACACGACGGAAGTGGCGGACCATGCGATGTCGCTGATGCTGTCGTTGACCCGCCGCATCTACGACGCCATCCGCACCACCCGCGAGGGTGCCTGGGCGGACAGGCCCGGTGCCATCGGCGAGTACGCCGGCACCATCCGACGCCTGGCGGGGCACACCGTCGGCATCGTCGGTTTCGGCAACATCGGGCGGGCGTTCGCCACTCGCGTGCGGGGCTTCGGCGTCAGCCGCATCCTCGCCTACGATCCCTACGTCAACCAGCTTGCGGCGGATCTCTACGGCGTGACGCTGGTGGACTTCGACACCTTGGCGGCCGAGGCGGATTGCATCAGCGTCCACTGCTCGGCCACGGACGAGTCGAAGTACCTCTTCAATGCCGACACGTTTCGTCGCATGAAGCCGACGGCGCTCTTGGTGAACACGGCGCGGGGGCCGATCGTCGATGGCGAGGCCTTGGCCGATGCCCTCGAGTCCGGCGAGATCGAGGCCGCGGCGCTCGACGTGACGGAAGTGGAACCGCTGCCGTCCGACAACCGCCTGCTCAGCATCCCCAACTGCTACATCACGCCGCACATCGCCGCCATCTCGGCGGTGTTCCGGACGGAGACCGCGGTGATGCAGGCAGAGAACATCATCCGCATCCTCACGGGCGAAAAGCCGCACGGGCTCGCGAACCCGGAGGTGATAAAGACGGTAGCCATCATGCGGCACACGGACCCGGGCCGCTGGGCGGGGATTCCGGACTTCTCGACGGCCTTGCAGGTGTAGGGAGCGATTCCGTACGGGCGACCCTTGTGGTCGCCCGTGTCAGAGCAACCGGGATCGTTCTAGGCACGAACACGGGCTAGGAGCTTGCGCCGTAGAAAGCCACTTGAGTGGCATTCTGCGGCGCGAGGT
>VXPR01000409.1 GCA_009839405.1 Gammaproteobacteria bacterium | reverse complement strand
CCCCCCCCGCGATCTCCACGCGTCCGCTCGGCGGCCGCGTCACATGGGATTACGACACTGGAGGGGGGATGCGCGGGGCTGTGCGGAGACGTTGGTCAGGGCTAGTTTGTCGGCGCATTCAAGACGGGCGGGGACAAGCCCCGCCCTACGGGGCCTTACGGTTATTGGCGAGCGAGGCGGCGCTTGAGTTCCTCGATCTCGGCTTGCGCGGCTTGACGTGCCCGACGTTCTTCGGCGATGAGGCGGTCCTTCTCCGCAAGGAGACAGTCCTTTTCCTCGTATGTGGCCAGGAACTTGCCGGTCGCCGGGTCGTGGAGGCGCAGGCGGCCTGCGTTGTCGAGGCAGAGATGGAGAGAGAGGACCTGGGACTCGCCGCGGCGCGTGCCGTCGGGCCTCCTTTCCAGAGGCATTGGCTCGTAGGCGCCCGTCTTGTTCAGCCGGTGGCCCAGCAAGCGCGGGGGCAGGTACTTGCCCGTGGGGTCGTGCTGCCAGTACTCGGTCACGCCCAGGCTTTCGTAGAGGGCGTGCGTCTCTGTCAGGTCGCGTCGGTGCGTGCCCCTCGACGCCACCTCCAGGACGAAGTCCGCGAACTTGCCCTCCTCCCACGTCTTCCAGACCGTGCGCTTGGTGTCCCGGGAAGGGCCGAACGCCACGAACACGTCCGGCTGGAGCCACCTTTCGTTGTCCCCCTCCAGCCAGTACATCGTCAGCTCGCTGCCGACGTACACGTCGTCGCGGTGTGCGAAGCGGCTCCGCAAAGACTGCGTGCAGTCCACCTCGGCGTTCCAGTGTTCCGGGGTCATCGCCTCAACGCCCCGATCCGGATATTCGACGACCGGCGCCGGCCGCGCCACGACGGCGGGGCGGAGGAGCTTGCGGGCGTGCACGGGCCGCGGGGCGGTGGGCATGGCGTTCTCCTTGGGCTTGGGGCCGGCCGGATGTGGGGACGTTAGCACAGACATTGTTTATGCAGCGCAGGTGGCTGTCGCCGAGCGCGATGGGCGGGAGGATGTCTCTGGAGAGATGGATGTCGCTGCGTTCGGGCACGTGGCTGCTTGGTTGTTCTTTGGGTGGAACGACCGTGCCACGAAGTCAGCGCAGGGTATGTAGTCAATCGCCGCCACGGCTTGTGCGACATCGACGCTTTGCACTGATCGGAGAGGGTTCGGGGTGACGCGCCTAACGGTGCGTGTGAGGGCAGGACGCCCCTACCCCGAGAGGCAGCGGCGCGGTTGGGGAGACAGTCATCCTGCGAGCAGTTCCTTGGACGGGTGGCCGGGGGTTTCTCGGACCAGTCGGGGGACCAGGTAGCCGGGGAGCCGGGCGGCGAGTTCGTGGTGCAGGGCCTTTGCCTCCGTTTCGCCGACGTGGAAGTGGGCGGTGCCGGCGACGGCGTCGGGGAGGTGGAGGTAGTAGGGAAGAACGCCAGCGGCGAATAGGCGTTCCGAGAGGCCGGCGAGGACCTCCGCATCGTTGTTGATGCCTTGCAGGAGAACGCTCTGGTTCAGGAGGGTGAAGGGACGGAGGGCTGCGAGCGCTGCGTCCACCTCGTCGTCGAGTTCGGCCGCGTGGTTGAAGTGGAGCACGATCACCACTTGCTGCGGCAGGCTGTGGAGCGCGTCGATGAGGGCGTTGGTGACGCGCTTAGGAATGACCACGGGAAGTCTTGTGTGGATGCGCACACGGCGAACGTGGTCGGTGGCGGCGATTGCCTTGAGGAGCCGGGCGAGGTGTGTGTCGCGGAGCATTAGGGGGTCGCCGCCGGAGAGAATTACCTCGCGCACGGAGGCATCTTGGCGGATGGCATCCAAGGCGGGGAAGTGTTGTGCTTGCCGGTGTTCGGCGTAGGGGAAGTGGCGGCGGAAGCAATAGCGGCAGTTTATGGCGCAGGCACCGGTGGTGATGAGGAGGACTCGGCCGGCGTATTTTTGCAGCACGCCGGCATCGGCCACGGCGGCGGATTCCGCCAGGGGGTCTTCCACGTAGCCCGGCACGGAATCCCACTCGAAGCGGCTCGGCAGCACTTGGCGGAGGAGAGGGTCGTTGGGGTCGCCACGCTTCATGCGGGCAATGTAGGGGCGCGGAACGCGCAATGGGAACGGGCCGGCGGGCGCCGCGTTGACGGCCGCGACGCCAGCCAAGTCCAGCAACTCTTGCTGCTCGGTGACGGAACGGGCGAGCTCATCGCGCCACGCATGATCGGACCACGGCACGGAGGAGGGTGAGGTCGAGGGTCCCTCTGGAGGGAGGGCGTCCCGCCCTCCATCGCGCCCAGAGGGCGCGGCTTCTGGGCTTGGGTCTTGAAGCGCTTGCGTCACGGATTGCCTTTCGCTGTCTTGATGCTTGCGCGCCTGGCGGCGCGATGGAGGGCGGGACGCCCTCCCTCCAGAGAGTGTGGTGCCAGAACTCCGTCCGGGGAGTGGGTGCAAGGGCTTCCTCCGGAGGGTGTTGGGGCCATTTCAATGGTCGCCCGTTAGCGGCACGAAGCGCACCGGCAGCACGTGACGCATGGTGATTTCGCCGTCTTCGGCCTTCTCCACCACGGCGAGGTTTTGGTCGAAGTCGTTGCCGATGGGCAGGACGAGGCGGCCGCCGGCGCGCAGTTGCTGCACCAGCTTTTCTGGCACGTCTTCGCCGACCGCGGTGACCATGATGGCGTCGAACGGGGCGGCTTCCGGCCAGCCATACCAGCCGTCGCCGACTTTCACTTCCACGTTGTCGTAGCCGAGTCGTTCGAGGCGGGTGGTGGCGTCCTCGGCGAGTTCGGGGATGATCTCGATGGTGTGAACGGTGTCCACCACCCTTGCCAGCACCGCCGCCTGGTAGCCGGAGCCGGTGCCGATCTCCAGCACGCGGCTTTCGGCAGTGGGTTCGAGCAGGTGCGTCATCAGGGCGACGATGAAGGGCTGCGAGATGGTCTGGCCGTGGCCGATGGGGAGCGGGCGGTTCACGTAGGCGACGGCGCGGGCGCCGTCCGGCACGAACTCCTCGCGGGGGACGGTTGCCATCGCTTTGAGCACGGCGGGGTTGATGTGCGAGACGCGCGTGTAGCCAGCGGTGCGGCGCGTATCGTCCCGGATGGCTTCCAGCATCTGTTGCATCGTTGCGGCCCCGGCGGTCGGTCCAACCAAGAGGAGAGCGACGGCAAGCGTCACGAAGCGGCCGCCCATGCGTCCTCGGTCATCCATCAAGGGCGGCCCGATCCTGCTCGATGTCGGGAATTGCCAACTCCGCCACCACATGGCGAAGTTGGGCGTTGATTTGGTCGATCTCCCGGATCAGGCGCGGATACCACGCGAGTTCGCCCCTGAGCCGTCCTTCGGCGTCGTAGAAGCCGCGGGTTTGGTCGCTCCGCAGCGGCTCGAGGATTGCCACCGACAGTTCGCCTAGACGCGCCACCCTTGCTCGCAGCATGTCGAGGGCCGGCAGCCCGGTGATGATGTTCCGCAACATGCCGAAGTCGAGCGCTTCGAAGTTGCGTCCGGCGAAGGCCGCCGTGAGAACGCTGGCGCGTTCGCCGTAGGCGCTCTGGTCGAGGTCGATGTGCGGCAGGTCGGGCTGGCCGCCTTCGTCGATCTCGGCAACCACCGCAAGATGGCGGTCGAGCTTCGCCCGTTCTGCGTCCAGGTGTGCCACCAGCGTCTTGAACTCCAGGATCAGGCTGTCGTAGTACTTGCCGCGCACCTCGCGTTCGCGCAGCTCTTCCTGATAGTCGGTGACGAGGAAGCCGAGATAGACGCCGAGGAAAACCACGAGTAGCTCCGCGGCGTAGTGGCCGAAGCTCCTCATGCCGCCCGGACGGGCCCGGCGCTGGTCTGGTTCGGCGGCTGGCGCCGGCGAGTCCTGTGGCGTTGCAGAGTTTGCCATCGTGTCCCGCCTTGGCGGCGGCACCGGTCAGTTGTCGCTGAACTCCGTGTAGTGCGCGGCGTCGATGAAGCGGCAGTGGAGCGCATCGCGACCGCTACCTTCAAGCCGATTGAAGGTGCAGCGCACCCGGGTTCGGTTGCCGTCGTAGGCGTCCCGGAACTGTTCCACCACCTGATTCAGCGTCGCGTGGTGCTGCTCCGGGATCGTGGCCATGACGTTCTCGTAGAGCTCGACGATGCCGGGGCGGCTCTCGCCCGACGCGGCGACGCCGAGCCAGCCGATGGCCTGGACGATGTCCTTTTCCGTGCTGCCGAGGCCGTTCAGGTAGATCGAGCCTAGCTGCGACTGCGCCTCCTTGAAGCCGCGCTCCGCCGCCACGACGAGGTGAGGCATTGCCTGGTCGTATTCTTCCTCGAAGTAGTGCATCTCGCCCATGGTGATGGCACCCCGGGTTTCGCGGATGATCTCCGCTGGAACACGCTCAACTTCGCGGCGAGCGTCGCCGGCCACTGCGGGAGCGGCGGTCGCAAACGCCGCCAGCGTTCCGGCAAGAATTCGCACGGCTTTCATCGTTCTCCCCCTTGGAAGCGCGCGAGCAATGCGTGCCATCTTACTCCCCCCTGTGCGGGTGACAACGCACCGAGGCAGTAGCGGGCATTTGGAGGGAGAGCATTCTGCCTTCCCCCCTCCGAGAAAAGCGGGGACGCTTTTCTCGACTCCCCCGCGAGGGGGGAGT
>VXPR01000598.1:1007-4611 GCA_009839405.1 Gammaproteobacteria bacterium | reverse complement strand
GCGCAGCCTCCTAGCCGAAGTGGTGAGCGAACGCGAACCCGGAGGCCCGTAGTTGCGAAGCAACTGCCGACGCGCCCGCTAGGGCGCGCTAGCGGCGCTAGACGAACCCCCGCTCACCATCTGAGCGCTCGTCACCCCGCGGTGGTCTGGGGCGACAGGCGAGTGCCGTCGGAGAAGCGGCTGAGGCGAAACTCGTGCAGGCCCAGGCCCGTGTCGTTGCCGGTGACGAGGCCCGCAATCGCCTTGCCGGCACCAGGGCCGATGCCGAAGCCGTGGCCGCTGAAGCCGGTCGCGACATGGAAGCCGCTGAGCCCATCCACCTCGTCGATCACGGGTACGACGTCGGGTGTTGTCTCGATCATGCCCGCCCAGCTTTCCACCAAGGGAATGCCGGCGAGTTCAGGGAACATGGTGTCGAGATGCTTGCGGATGTGCTGCAGCGCTTTGGGATTGGGTTGGGGATCCAGAACCCGGCGCTTCTCGAACGGCGATGGCTGGTCGAGCGACCAGTTCCTGGGCATCGCCAGTTCTTCGAAGAATGGACGGCCGAATGACAGCCGCATGCTGCGGGCATCAGCCAGCAGGGCGCGCCCGAACTGCGCGCCGAAGCGCACGGTGGACGGCGTGATTGGGTGGTCGATGAAGGACGCCGGGGCAACGCTGTAGCCGCCGTCTTCGCGCCGCCGCAAGGCCAGACGACGGTCGCTCATGGCGCCCTCGAACACCCGAGGCGCGGGTGCGGTGCGCGCCACCGTGCCACGAACCCGCAACTGCGGCAGGCGGATGCCGAGAGAGCGGCAGAACATGGAGGTCCATGCGCCGGCCGCGCACAGCACGATCGAGGTGTCGATTCGGCCGTGTTCGGTAACTGCCGCCGACACGCGCCCCTGCGTGGTCTCGATGCCGCGCACGGCACATCCCGTGAGAATCGATCCGCCTTCGCGTTGCACGGCACGCGCGAGGGCGGCGGTCGCCTTGTGTGGTTCCGCCCGGCCATCGGTTGGCGTGTAGAGCGCGCCCAGCCAGGACGTTGAAGCGCCCGGGACCAGTTGGCGCAGCTCCTTGGGCGCAATGACTCTCGTGCCGGTCTCGAACTCCTCGGCCAACTTCGCCCAGGCGGCGTAGCGGGCAAGCTGGGCATCGCTGTGGGCGAGATAGAGAATGCCGTGTTGCCGGTAGCCAACGTCCTCGCCGAGTTCCTCCGCGAGTTGCCGCCAGATGCCGAGCGACTCCACGATCATGGGCAGTTCGCGTGCGTCCCTCCCCTGTTGGCGCACCCAGCCCCAGTTGCGTCCGGATTGCTCACCGGCAATGTGTCCCTTCTCGCACACGGCGACGGATACGCCCTGCTTCGCTAGGAACCACGCTGTGGAGACGCCGATGATGCCGCCGCCGATGACCACCACGTCCACCTTCGACGGGATCGCAGTGGCAACGCACAAGTCTTGCGTCCACGTGCGGGAAACCAGGTCCTTGGGCGGGGAGTCCCGCATCAACCGAGACCCATCATCGCCTGCAGGCGCACCGGCACATCGTGGCGTGATGCGGCGGCGACGGTGCCCGTTGCCACGATTCGTTCAGCGAACCCGGTTGGGTTGTCACCAGCCGACCCCAACCGGAGTGCCGGCGATCCAGACGTGGCCCCACCAGAGGGCGACGAATGCGACTGCTGCCAATGCCGGCGCCAGCCAGCCGATTTCCCTTGCGTTGAAAGACTGGTGCCCCGACAGGATGGCGACGAACGGGAGCAGCGATGTGGCACTCTGGAACGCAGCCCAACTCTCGCCGAGCGCATCCTTCCTGCGTCGGTCGATCAGCACCATGCCCCACCCCGACACGAGAGCCAAGGAACCGAAGAACAGGAGCGAAGGCAGGTCGCCGTTCGCGGCGAGGTGGCTTACGGACCAAAGCAGGATGCCGCACTGCACCGGATGGCGGGTGATGCGCAGGACGCCATGCACAGGCACCTCCTGGCTGTCGTCGAGCACGACACCGACCATGGTGGGGTTGGCTGCGAGCAAGCCGCCAATCACCAGCCACAGCGCAACCGGCATCAGCACGAGCGGCACCCAGCGCAGGAGTTCGTAGGTGGGCCACACGACGCCGGTGGGCGTCGCCGCGACGTAGGCACGGATCAGCAGCACAAGGACGACGATGGACACAACGGAGTACAGCCCCAGATAGCCCCTCTCTCCGACTGCGCCCACCAGTCGGGGGCGCAAGCCGGAACTCGGCACACCTAAGTGCTGCGCCACGAAGAGGGCCGCCCAAAGTGCCAACCATGCAAGCTCATTCATGGCCGCTCCCAGACATTTTTCAGTCGATGATCGCCTGCCGTACTGCGTTTTCGAAGTCATACTGCGCGGGGCCGTAGGGCTGCTGCAGCATGATGACGCCGGTGAGTTCCTCCGCCGGGTCCGTCCAGGAGCGGGTGCCGAAGGCGCCGCCCCAGCCGAATGCGCCGGCGCTGCGGCGGCTTCCCGCGGCGATGGGGTCGAGAATCACCGAGACGGTGTAGCCGTATCCCTGACCCTTGGCCTGCTGCGAGAAGCCGCGGTAGAGATCGCCAAGATGGTTGCTTCCCATCATCGCAACCGAACGCGGGCTGAGCAGGCGCTGGCCGAAGAGTTCACCGCCGCCGGCCAGCATTTGCTCGAAATGGAGATAGTCCTTTGCCGTGCTTGAAAGACCATAGGAACCGGAGAAGTAGGTGGTTGGGCCCATCCATCGCGACAGGTCACGGTCCTTGATGACGACGCGGCGCGACTCTTTCGATTCCGGCAGGTTGTAGTGTGTATCCGTCATCTCCAAGGGATCGAAGATGCGTGTCTGCAGGAACTCCTCGAAGGGTGTTTCGGAGACGATCTCGACGATGCGCGCCACCACGTCGAGACCGGTGCCGCCGCTGTAGGCCCAGCGTGAGCCGGGCTGGAAGTCGAGGATCATGTTGCCGAGGGTCGGGATGTACTCGGCCAGCGTTGTCCGCTCGGCATTCGGCGACACCGCCGACCCGAGGCCGCCGCTGGCGAGGCCGGAGGTGTGCGTCAAGAGGTGCTGGACGGTGATCGGCGTTGTGGCGGGAACCAGGCGGTGTGCGGGCAGGTTCTCCCGATCCACCTGATAGGGGCTGACGTCCTCGTCCGCCGGTTCCGCCAGCACAGCGACCTGCATGTCCTCGAACTCCGGGATGTACTTCGAAACCGGATCGGTCGGGCGCATCAAGCCTTCCTCGATCATCATCATCGCGGCGACGCCGAGTACCGGCTTGGTGGACGACATCATGATGAAGATGGCGTCGTCGGCCATTGGCGTTTCGGCCTCGACATCCATGAGCCCGTGCGCCTTGAAGTGCACCAACTTGCCGCGACGAGCGACGACGGTCACGGCGCCCTGGATGTCCCCGGCATCGATGTGGCGCTGCATGGCGGTATCGATCCGCTGCAGGCGCTCCGTGGACATGCCGACGGTCTCTGCCTCGGCGACGGGGATCTCGCCGCTCCAGACCGTTGCCGCCGCCAAGGCGCAACATGCCGCTAGGAGCGTGGGGGGGGGGGGCCGCGGGCCCGGGGGGGCGGTGTGTTGTGTGGCGCTTCGCGCCTCGGGG
>VXPR01000598.1:0-997 GCA_009839405.1 Gammaproteobacteria bacterium | reverse complement strand
CCGTAGAGACGGCGCACGCTCGTAGTCGAATGGTGAGCGAATGCGAACCTGCATGGCTTTCCTCCTGTTGACGGGCGACAGGATTCCGCCGCCCGCATCCCTTGTCAACGATTGAGCCCGCCCGGTATCGGCCGTGCGGCGATCCGTTCCGTGCCTACCCTACTCGGCGTGTGCCGGTAACTGCCAGCTCTTCGAGTTCTCGGTATGCCTCGTCGCCGAGGCCAAGCTCCTCTGAGAACACTTCGCGGCTGTGTTGGCCGAACAGCGGCGAGTGGCGGACATCGCCCCTTGGAGTGTTGGCAAACACCCACGGCATCAGGGGCATGAGGTGGGTGCCGGACTCCGGGTGGGGGACAGGCGTGAGGAAGCCACGGTGCTGCCACTGCGGACTCGCGTTCGCAAAAATGGGCTTGAAGGGCTCGACGCGGGCCGCGTGGACGCCGGCCTCGCCCAATGCCTCGGCGGAGGCGACCGCCTCCCGTTCCACGAGCCATGCGGCCACGATTGCGTCCAGCGCCGCTTCGTTCGCCTTGCGGGCTTCGATGCTTGCGAACCTCGGCTCTTGCACAAGCTCCGGGCGGTTCATGGCCCCCGCGAGGGCGGCGAACTCGGCATCGCTTTCGGTTGCCAGTGCCAGCCATTCGTCGTTCGCCGTGCGGTAGATGCCGTGTGGCGCGAAGCGGGGGTGGCGGTTGCCTTGCGGGGCGCGAATGTCTCCATTGACGTCGCATTCCAGAATCGCGTCGCCCACCTGCACGGCCACCGCCTCGATCATCGCCGCGTCGATGCGCTGGCCAACGCCGGTGCGCTGGCGATGGTGGATGGAAGCGACGATGGCGGCGGCGAGGTAGTAGCCGCTGATGGGGTCGGGGATGAGGCCCCCGGTGTTCATTGGTTCGTCGCCTTCGTAGCCATGGATGGAGGCGAGCCCTGCCATCGGCTCGGTGGTGGCGCCATTTGGCGGGTAGGAGGCCCAAGGTACCAGGCGGCCCTAGAC
>VXPR01000380.1 GCA_009839405.1 Gammaproteobacteria bacterium | reverse complement strand
CTCGAAAGACCCCGCGCACCGCACCATCGTCGGCATCTCCAGCGGCGGTATCTGCGCCTTCAACGCCGCCTGGCACGACCCCACCGCATTCGCCCGCGTCCTCAGCCACTGCGGCTCCTTCGTCAACCTCCGCGGCGGCCACAACTACCCCTACCTCGTCAAAACCACCCCCCGCAAACCCATCCGCGTCTTCCTGACAAGCGGCAAACGCGACGCCAACATCCTCGTCGGCAACTGGCCATTGGCGAACAAGATGATGGCTGCGGCTCTCGAATACGCCGGCCATGACTACAGATTCGAGTTCGGAGAGGGAGGCCACAGCGCGGCACACGGCGGGGCAATTTTCGCGGAGTCGTTGCGGTGGTTGAGTCGGTCGCCCGCACCATAGTCGAAGGCGTTCCTCTAACCAGGCAAGTCGGACCAAAGGAACGCGAGCGACCCATCTTCCTCCACGGAAGACTCCTGGTGGAGGTTCTGCATGTAGATGACCAAGTTCCGACCGTCGTGCCGTGCCGACGGCACGATCACACCGTCGCACCCAAGGTAGTTCAGGCTGTCTGAAATCTCCTGCGTACGCGCATATTGCCGACTGACGTAGGCCGCACGCTGGACTCCTAGTTCGGCAAGCAGGTCGAAGTCCAGCTCGACGATCCGCCGCAGCTGCACTCGTAGCCTCCAGATTAGCGCCGCCTTGTCGGGGCGCTGCTCAAACAAGCGACCAGAACGCCTCAAACTCCGCACCAGCCCCTTCGGCATCCAAGGACGTATTGAGGACTTCGAACCTACCGTCCGGGCTGTTCCAGCGCCCGCGGGCCAAGCTGCTGCCCTGCAAGGGGCTACCATCGGCCCAGACTACCCGGTGGACGACTCCATTGAATGGCCGCTGGGCGCATGCCTCAAGGCGTTCCAGCAGATGCGGGTCACGTTCCAGCATTTTCTTGGGCCAAGACGACGGTTAGGTACGAGGTGGCGTTCGTAGCAATCAGTTCCGAGACCGTCTCAAGACCTGCTGGTGCTTACGTATAGCTAGGGTTCGCCAAGGCTTGGATGGCCTCCAGCACCTCCTCGACACGGCCTTCTTGGATGAGGTCGGCCGGACGCAGGCCATCGAAGTACTTGTGCCGCGAGTACAGCCACGCTCGCGCCGTTCTCGGGTCCGAATAGAACTCCGAAAGCCGCTCCACGATGTACTCAAGCTCAACGAGCTGATTTTCCTTGTTCGGCCTCGGATAGGCTCGGCCATGGTTCCATCGCGAAACCGTCTCCGGAGTCGTTCCGAGCATGTTGGCGACGTCAACCGAGCGTATCGCCGCTCGGGTCTTCATCATCTCCAGCTTCTCCGCCATGGCGTTCCTCGCCACCGCAGCATCTGCCATCCTTTGCCTCCAATCCGTTTCGCCATGCGGCGGGCGCAGTTCAACCACGCTCCAGCCTGCGACGAGGTGTTGCCGAGTACGACACGATAGAGCCGTGTTCCACGAAGTCACCCAATCCGACTCGAAGACGCTCAAACCCTCGGCATAGTCCGCGAATCTCGCCGGCCTTGAGTTGACGTTAATGTACGCGTTTACCTTGACGTTTGTCAAAAGACGTGGCGCAGGCCGCCTCCGCCCTTCAGCCCTATAGCTCGTTCGTCAACACCCGTGGCGGCCACCACAGGTTCGAATTCGGAGAGGGCGGAACACAATGCGGGGCATGGGCAAGCAATCTTCGGCGGCGGCGATTTGGCTGTCTGCGGTTCGGTGATGCGGGGGGGTTCTTGCGGTGCAAGGTGTTTGGCTTTCGTCGGCTTCCTTTACACACTCGACGCCGGCGTTCAGATTTGGCACCCAACCAGCCATCCAGTGCTACGCTTTGTACTTCCTCCCGATGAAGCTTCGCATGATGTTCGACGACAAGAGTAGCGATGTCGCCACGGAGTCCGCAGAGGCGCTGGCCTTAGACTTCGACGTTGCCAGCGAGCTTGAGTCCATGTCGAGCCCGTCGAGGAGCGACGGACTCACAATGCCGTTGAGTTCTGTAATCCATCGAGCTGTCGATCTCGTGAAGCGCGGGTGGGCGCATTCAGCTATGGCGCGAGACCTAAACGGCAACAGTGTAGATGCCCTCGGTATGCGCGCCAGCCATTATTGTGCCGTTGGGGCGCTAAGGCGAGCGCTGGCAGAAGCGGGAAGTGAGGACCCGGAAGGAGACGCTCGGAACATCGGGGAGCCGCTTGCGGGAGTGGAGTCCGACCTGATGGCCTTCAACGACTACCCCATCCGCCAGCACCAATGTCTTGGAATCAAGCCGAGGCCGCAGGACATGCGCGGCGAGCATGTGGTTGCGCTGTTCGAAGAGCACGCCAACTGTACGCGAATACGCGAGAGATTCGACGGACCGTCGCGATGAGACCCCACGCCTACCCCGCCAGTCGGCTGCGGATTGGTGGATCAAGGCAAGGTTCGTCCCGCTGCCAAACGAACCAAAGGTGACGTTTCACGTGTGGCGCTTCACTCGTGAACGGTGACCCTGACTGGTCTATCCGTGCCCAAGCCTTTGCGGCTTTGGAGCGGATGACGGTAATGCACGGTAGCCAACTGCCTTGGTCCGCCATCCAAGCGGGATTCCAACACCAAGGCGAAACGGTGTTCTTCGCGGGCAAAGCTCCCGGAATCTTCAAGCCAAAGCGCATGACGGCTGCGCTAAGCGTGAAAACCACAGTGCCGCGAGGCAGGCGCCCGACAACGTACCGCGATCAAGAAAGCCAGACGGACCGCCCAACGGGCCTCTTTCCCTATGACTTGCAAGAGAGGCGCGCCAATCCCGCCAACGAGTTCCTGAAGCGTGCGAGGGACAGGCGCGCGCCCATCATCTATTTCCGTGGCGTGAAGCCCGCAGTTTACGAACCCATTTGGCCCGTCTGGGTCGATCAGTATCAGGAGACCGAGGGTCGCGTGCTGCTAGCGGCGGCCGACACAGCGCAGCCAAGCATCAGTTCAGCTGAAGCCGCCTTGCCGTCTGCCAATGAGGTACGTGATGCTTCCCATTCGCTCGCTCTGGTGCGCAGACGCAACCATCAAGCTTGGTTCAGCAGTCGCACCAAGGCGGCATACGACTATCGCTGTGCCTTGAGTCGGCTCCCCCTTAGATCCCTTTTGGTAGGTGCCCACATCGTCCCTGACGCAGAGGACGGACCCCCATCCGTCAACAACGGCATCTGCATGTCCACACTGCACCACGCCGCGTTCGATGCGCATTTGATCGGTGTGGACCCAGATCTTCGGGTCCACATAGCTGATCATGTGATCGCTGAACGCGACGGCCCGCTTCTCGCCGCATTGCAGGGGTTGAACGGCACGCAATTGATCGTTCCAACGGATCCGACCGCGCACCCGAACCGAGACTACCTCGACAAGCGTTACAGCGCTTTCCTTGCCGCACGCCGTTAACGCAGTTCGCACTTGACGTGGGTGCAGCGATGTAGCGACGCGACTACGGCCAAGGGGGATGCTTGTCTCGTCTTGCTGGCGTCAGCGGGCCGCCAGGCGGCGCTTGAGTTCCTCGATTTCGCGGGCTTGCTGCGCGAGAAGGTTGTCCTTCTCCGCAAGAAGGCCGTCTTTCTCCTCGTTCGTGGCGAGAAACGCGTTCGTGACCGGGTCGAAAAGGCGCAGGCGGCCTTCCTCGAGGCAGAGGTGGAGAGAGAGGACCTTGGACTCGCCGTGGAGCATCCCGTCGGGCTTGGCGATGAGAGGAATGGCCTCGTAGGTGCGGGCTGCGTTCAGTCGCTGGCCCTTCAGGATCGCCGGCATGTATTCGCCCGTGGGATCGTGCTGCCAGTACTCGGCCACGCCAAGGCGTTGGAAGAGTCGGCGCTTCTCCTCGTCCTTGCGGCGGGAACCCTTCGAGGTCACCTCCAGCACGAAGTCGGCAAGCTTGCCTTCCTCCCAGGTTTTCCAGACGCGACGGGACGGTTCGCGGGGCGGGCCGAAGGCCACGAATATGTCCGGCGAGACCGAGAGGTTTGGGGCACCCTCCTCGTAGTACATCATCAGGTTGCCGCCCACGAACATGTCCTCGCGGGCACGGTAGCGGCTTGAAAGCATGGTCGCGATATCGATGATGACGCGCCAGTGGATGTCGGTCTCGGCCATCGGCTTACCGTCCGACTCCGGATACTCGACCGGCGCCGAGCGCGGCGGCGCGGCATGCCAGTGGAGCTTGCTGGCGGCATCGGGTGGGGCGGTTGGCATGGCCTTCTCCTTGGGCGCAGGGCCGGCCGGATGCTCGGACGTTAGCACAGGCTGGCGCTTGCGAACGCGGCGGCGGTTCGATGGGCGAACTGCTCCTCCTCGCGAGTCGCCGACGAGCATCGATGGCGCGCCTGGACGCTGATGGCACGGCGTGGACTCTGATGAGTTCGGGTACCGCACCGTGCCACGATGTTCGAGCGGGGTATGTAGGAGAGCGCCGTCAAGCCTTGTGCGAAATCGACGCTTTGTGCGCGCCACCGGTCGGTGGGCGTTGCGCTAGCGCGCCCCGCGGCACCCCCTCCGACAAACGGCGAGGAACGCCGTTCTCGACTCCCCCGCAAGGGGGGAGTGACAGGAAGGCCCTCATATCCTCAGCAACGGTGGTGGCG
>VXPR01000308.1 GCA_009839405.1 Gammaproteobacteria bacterium | reverse complement strand
ATAGTACCGCCAGCCGATCACCGCCCCCACCGCCAGCACCAGAGTGACGATCAAGGACACGCCGTTGGCGTCCCACCATTTCTTCAGGCGTTCCGCCTGTTCCTCGTCGGTCAGGAAGTCCGACACGTCGTCTCCTTTCGGTCCGCCGGCACGCCGGTGCCGCCATCAGGTTCCATTTCGCAGGCGTCGCGAGTCCGTAGAACGCGCCTAGCCGCAGGCAGGGAAGGCGGGGCGCTTTCCCTCCAATCGCGACCCATGTGGCGAAGTCCGACAAGCTCCTGGCACGCTAGTTCCATCCACGTTCAAAACGACATTCAACGGCCCGTGCCGCCCGAGCTTGCCAACAACGACGCTGCCTCGTCCACGGTGGGGGCCGTTTGTTCCTTGCGTTCGCGCAGCCATTTTAGGGAAATGCGCCCACTCTCGACTTCGTCGCCGCCGACGATCACGGCCCAGCGGGCGCCGCTGCGGTCGGCGCGCCGAAGTTGACTAGCGACCGCGCCCGCCGCCGGTGCCAACACCCGCAATCCCGTGCGGCGACGCAACTCGTCCGCCACCGCAAGGGCTCGCGTCAGGTGTTCCTCGCCAACCACCACGCATTGCACGTCCACCTCGGCGTAGTCCCACGCCACGCACTGTTCGTGTAGCAGCACTACCCGATCCAGACCAATGCCGAAGCCGGCCGCAGGGGTTGACGGGCCACCGAGCAGCGCCACCAAGCCATCGTAGCGCCCGCCGCCGCACACCTGTGCCTGGGCGCCAAGTTCGTCGGTAACCCATTCGAACACCGTGTCGTTGTAGTAGTCGAGGCCGCGCACGAGACGCCGGTTGACGCGGTACTCGATGCCGGCGCCGTCCAGCATCCTGCGCACCGTAGCGAAATGTCCCTCGGCCGCCTCGTTCAGGAAGTCCTCCAGGCGAGGTGCATGCGCCAACGCTCTTTGGGTTGACTCTGCCTTGCTGTCGAGGATGCGCAACGGGTTGGTGTCGAGCCGCCGACGGCTATCGCCATCAAGTTCTTCCGCAAGGGGTTTCAGGTAGCTCACCAAGGCCGCGCGATAGCGCTCACGGTCCTGGGCGGACCCGATGGAGTTGATCTCCAGGCGCAGAAACGGGCCAAGCCCGAGTTCGGCAAACGCCTGCGCCAGCATGGCCACGAGCTCGAAGTCAAGCTCCGGCCCAGGCAAGCCGAACGCTTCGGCACCGATCTGCGAAAACTCTCGGCTGCGGCCCTTCTGCGGCCGCTCGTAGCGGAACATGGAGCCCTGATACCAAAGCCGTGGCGTGCGCCCGCGCAGCAGTCCACCATCGATGCAGGCACGCACGCAGCCAGCGGTTCCTTCCGGTCGCAGGGACAGGTCCTTGCCCTTGCGATCCTTGAGGCTGTACATCTCCTTTTCCACGAGATCCGTGGCCTCGCCGACGCCGCGCTGGAACAGCTCGGTGCCCTCGATGAGGGGAAGTCGGATCTCCTGGTAGCCATAACCGACCAAGACGCCGAGGACGGTCTCTTCCACCTCCCGCCAACGCGCGCTCGCCGGCGGCAGGATGTCGCGCATCCCGCGAACAAGTGAGTGGCGCATCAGCTTCCGATCACCAACCGAGCAACGTCGCCATCACGCCGTTCGTCCAGCACCACCACGTCGCCGTCGAAGGCGAGTTCCGTGCCGGTGGCGTTGCCGAGCACGACGTGAAACGGCGCAACCCCGCGCAACGACAGCGAACTGCCAGCGGCCTCAAGGCCGAGATGCACCGTCCTGCCGTTTCCGTCGCGCACCTCAACCCAGCAGTTCTCGCTGAATCGCAGGTCGAGCTGGTGCAGATCATCGCCGGCAAGGGTGCCGATCGCTACCTCCGCGGCGTCGCCGCCGGCGCGAACATCAGCCGGCGACGGACTCGCCACCGCCGTCTGCGCAGGAGGAGCGTCTGGTTTGTTGCCGCGCCACGCTTCCCATGGCGAGCCGCCGGGCCAGAATGCCGCCAGCACGCCGGCGGCGGTCAGCACGATCAGCACCACGACGCCGCCGAAGATGAGCGCCGGCCGCCGCAGCGGAATCTCGCGCAGCAACGGGGCGGTGCCCGGGATCGGCGGTCGGACGGGTGCGGATTTCGTCGGTGCCGCGCGCTCGAAGCTCGCCACCGCATCGTTGGCGTTCACGTTCAGGAGGCTCGCGTATGAACGCACGTAGCCGCGAGCGAAGGTGCGCGCCGGCAAATCGTCGAAGCGATCCTCTTCAATGGCCCGCACGACGGCGTCGCGCACGTTCAGCATCTCCGCCACGTCGGCGACATCAAGGCCGGCGGCGCGACGAGCCTGACGCAATGTGGCGCCGGGTCCGCGCGGCGGTTCCGGAGCGTCTCCCTCTGCCGCCGGAGCCGGCGCGCTGCCTTGCTCGGCGCGGGGCTTCGCCGGCCGCGGCGACCGCCGGCGCGGGGACTGCTTGGCAGAGCCCTCAGCTTGGGGGTGCGCGAGGGGCTCCCCCTCGCCAGAGGAGCCCTCAGCTTGGGGGTGCGCGAGGGGCTTCCCCTCGCCAGAGGAGCCCTCAGCTTGGGGGTGCGCGAGGGGCTTCCCCTCGCCAGAGGAGCCCTCAGCTTGGGGGTGCGCGAGGGGCTTCCCCTCGCTAGTGGAGCCCTCAGCGCGGGGGTGCGCGGGGGGCCGCCCCTCGCTAGTGGAGCCCTCGCTCATGGCGAGGTCACCCGCAGGAGCTGTTCGTCCGTTGCCATGCCCGTCCGACGTGCCCGATGTCGTGCCTTGCGCCGGGTGCGGTCGCGCACCAAGCCCACAAGTTGGCCACAGGCGGCGGTGATGTCGTCGCCTCGGGTCGTACGCAGCATGGCCGGGATACCGGCGTTCAGGAGGTGCGTCTGGAAGGCTCGCACGCCCTGCATCGACGGGCGCTTGAATCCAGACCCGGGGAATGGATTGAAGGGGATCAGGTTCACCTTGCAGCGCAGGTCGCCCAAGAGACCGGCGAGTTTCACGGCATCCGCAAGAGCATCGTTGACGCCTTCCATGAGCGTGTATTCGATGGTGACGCTGCGGCGGTCGCCGAGCTGCCCGAGCCAGTGACGGCATGCAGCGAGAAGCTCGGCGATGGGGTATTTGCGGTTAAGCGGCACCAGCTCGCTGCGCAGCTCGTCCTCGGCGGCGTGCAGCGACACCGCAAGGGAAACCTCCGAGCGGCTCGCGAGTTCACGGATGCGCGGCACGACGCCGGCCGTGCTGATCGTCACTCGGCGCCGCGAGATGCCGAATCCCAAGTCATCGGCGAACACCGACGCCGCGTCCACCACCGCATCGAAGTTGTAGAGCGGCTCCCCCATGCCCATGAAGACGATGTTGGTAATGCCCCGGCCGGAGCCTTCGCTGGCAAGTTGCCGCGCGGCGGCCCAAGCCTGACCGACGATCTCGGCGCGGCTCAGGTTGCCGTTGAAGCCTTGCTTGCCGGTGGCGCAGAAGGCGCAATCGAGTATGCATCCGACTTGCGACGAGATGCAGAGGGTGGCCCGACCGGCTTCCGGAATGAGCACGGCCTCAACTTGCTCGCTGCCGTCGCCCACGGCCACGCTCCACTTGCGGGTGCCGTCGGCTGCGGTGGGGAACGGCGTCAGCTCCGGTGCCTCGATGCAGGCGATTTCCGTCAGGCGGCCGCGGAGGGTGCGGGAGATGTCCGTCATGGCGTCGAACTCGCTGACGCCAGCATGGTAGATCCACTTCATCACCTGCTTCGCGCGCCACGGCTTTTCGCCTAGGTCCACGAAGAACCGCTCGAGTTCGGTGCGGGGCATTCCGAGCAGGTTGACGCGGGCGTCGGCAGCCGCGGATTCGGAACCGGTGCCGGCACGCTCCGCCCGGCGCAACGATGGCTCCTGCACAACTGCGAGGGACGGTTTGCTCACGTCATCTCTCATCGCTTCAGCGCGGACAGATTTCGTCCGCACCGAAGAAGTAGTCGATTTCGCGGCGCGCCGACTGCGGCGAGTCGGAGCCGTGTACCGCATTGGCGTCGATGGATTGCGCGTAGTCGGCACGAATCGTGCCGGGTGCCGCCTCCTTGGGATTGGTGGCGCCCATGAGGTCGCGGTTCACCCGAATGGCATCGTCGCCTTCAAGCACCTGCACGACGATTGGGCCCGAGCACATGTACTCGACAAGATCCGCAAAGAACGGCTTGCCGCGATGCTCCGCATAGAAGCCTTCGGCCCGCTCCGCCGTGAGGCGCAGCATCTTCGCCGCCACAACGGCCAGCCCTCCATGCTCGAAACGAGAGTAGATTTCGCCAATCAAGTTGCGCGCCACGGCATCGGGCTTGACGATGGAAAGCGTCCGCTCCAAGTCGAATCTCCTGTTGCTTGAGGGCTTGCGATGCCGGCAATGCTGCCGCAAGCCCAAAACTGCTCCAAGCGAAAGCACGCAACTCGGTGCAAGAGCACGAAACCTTCGAGAAACCAACGCATTGCCGGTGTCTTTAGATGGCGGCGCATCATACACCCATTGGGTGCCATTTGAACCTCGACGCTAAGAGCTTGGCGCCGTAGAACGCAGTTCGTAGTTCCCACCCCGCCGGGAACGCCGAGTCGCTGACGCGGAAGGAACTGACGCCGGCCACGCACCGCGAGGGCGA
>VXPR01000539.1 GCA_009839405.1 Gammaproteobacteria bacterium | reverse complement strand
CCCCCCCCACCCATTTTTTTTTATTCATCGGCCCCCCACCGTTTTCACCACGCTTAAGATGGGGGGCAGCGTCTTAGGTGTATAAGCCACCCACGCCACCAACGACCGCCACCGCGCCGAGCACGTGGTCGTAGATGAGCATGTGCCCCATGCCAAGGGCCTCCGCCCCCTGCGCCCATGCCTTGATAGCGCCGGGGTCGGTGCCGATTTCGTTGTGCGGGAAGACGATGCCGATTTCCATGGAGCTTTAGGTTCCTTGGGTTTTTGCCAGCGCGCAAAGTAACACCGCACGCCCTGGTCCGAGGTTCTTGGGAGCGACCTGCCATAATCGTGGCGTGGGCGATTCCTCTGATGGCATTGATCGGGCTGGCGCGATTACCGCCGTGCGTGCGCTCGAGGCGTGGGTGCGGGACCGCATCGGATGTGACGCAAGCTTCGCGCCTCTGCCGGTGGAGGCCAGCACGCGGCAGTTCTTTCGGGTGGTGGCGGCTGGCGACACCTGCGTTGCCATGCACTCGCCGCCAGCGAGCGAGAACAACGCGCAGTTTGTTCGGCTGTCAGGAATCTTCCGAGCTGCCGGGCTGCCCGTGCCGGCAATCCTGCACCAAGACGCTGAGCGAGGTTTCTTCCTTGTCACCGATGTCGGGGACCGCAATTTCGCCTCGGTTTACGCGAGCGAACCCGAGGCGCCGCTTCAGGCTGCCATCGAGGCGCTGGTGCGGCTGCAGCGGGTGCAGAGCCGTGACATCCCACCCTACACTACCCGTCGCTTCGACGACGAACTCGGCATCTTCGCCGAGTGGTTCGTTGGCAAGCTCCTTGGCATGGCGCCAGATGCGACGTTCCACGCCGCGAAATCGGTCTTGATCGACGCCATCGCAGCCATGCCCGCGTGCGTCGTGCATCGCGACTACCACTCACGCAATCTGCTCTGGAACGAGGGCCGCCTCGGCATCGTGGATTTCCAGGATGCGCTGATGGGCCCCGTCACTTACGACATCGCTTCGTTGCTGCGCGACTGCTACCACACCTTCAGCGAGGTGGAAGTGACGCGCTGGCGACGGCACTTTCGCGTTCGTTCCGGGCTTGCCGTGGAGGAGGCGGCATTCGCCCGCGCCTTCGACTTCACCGCCATCCAGCGCCAGCTCAAGGCCATCGGCATCTTCGTGCGCCTGCGCTATCGCCTTGGGCGCGGGAGCCATCTGGCGGACGTGCTGCCGGTGCTGCGCCGGGTGATTGCCCTCTGCCGAGGCTACGAGGAGCTCGGCGCGCTCGCCGACTGGCTCGGAGGCCTGGCCCACGTTGCCGAGCCCAGGTTGCGGGCGATTGCTGAGCCGTGAAGGCCATGATCCTCGCCGCCGGCCGCGGCACCCGTCTCGCACCGCTCACCGAAGCGATGCCCAAGCCCATGATCCCCATCGCCAGCGAGCCCTTGATCGTGCATCAGCTGCGCTGGCTGCACCGCGCTGGCATTCGCGACGTGGTCGTCAACCTGCACCACCTAGGGGATCAGATCCGCAGTCACATTGGCCGCGGCGGCGACTTTGGCGTGCGGGTGCAATACAGCGTGGAGGAGGAACTGCTCGAAACCGGAGGCGGCATCCGCAAGGCGTTGCCGATGCTTGGGCCTGAACCGTTCCTCGTGCTGAACGGCGACGTCTGGACCAACTATCCTTTCCGCACCCTTTGCGACGCTGCGCCGGAACTCGCCCATCTTGTGCTGAACCCGACGCCGGCGGGGCAGGCGGGGGACTTCCGGCTCGATGGCGACAGCGTGCGTCGCGACGCCGACGGTTCCGACACCCACGATCTGACCTTCTGTGGCATCGCGGTGCTCCAGGAAGCGATCTTTGCGGACGCGCCGAGCGGCCCCTTCTCCATGCGCGACCTGTACTTCCGCGCCGCCGCCGAAGGCCGGTTGCAAGGCGAGCGTTTCGACGGCCTTTGGGTGGACATCGGCACCCACGACCAATTGCGTCGCGTACGCCGCATCAATTTATAGGCCGCGAGTTGATCGCCTCCGAGATCGGTCCTTGCCTTCTGTGTAGGGACGGTCTCGTGAATAATCCGCATTGAGCCGCCGGAGTAGTCCATGGCCGAAATTGCCCCGTCCATTCTCGCTGCCGATTTTGCCCGGCTTGGCGCCGAGGTCGAAGATGTGCTGGCCGCCGGCGCAGACCTCATTCACTTCGACGTGATGGACAACCACTACGTGCCGAATCTCAGCGTCGGCCCGCTGGTGCTGTCGGCCCTGCGCCGCCACGGCATCGAGGCACCCATCGACGTGCATCTGATGGTGAAGCCGGTGGACCGCATCATCGGCGAGTTCATCGAGGCTGGCGCCTGTGCGGTGGCCATCCACCCGGAAGCATCCGAACATCCGCACCGATCCTTGGCACTCATCCGCGAGGGCGGCGCAGAGGCGGGGCTGGCGCTCAACCCCGGTACGCCGATCAGCGTGCTTGAGCCGCTCCTCGGCAGCACCGACTACGTGCTGATGATGTCGGTCAACCCCGGCTTCGGCGGCCAGTCTTTCCTGCCGGGCAGCCTGGAACGCACTCGCGCGGTACGGCGCCTGCTCGACGAAAGCGGGCATTCGAAGGTTGGCGTTGCCATCGACGGTGGCATCAAGGTGGACAATATTGGCAAGGCCGCCGCCGCCGGCGCCGACACGTTCATCGCCGGCTCGGCGATCTTCGGCGTCCCCGAGGAGGCGCCGAGCCGCCGCGACGACTATCGCCGCGTAGTCGCCGCCATGCGCGACGAGATCGGTCGCCATGTCGAAGGCGGAGCCTAGCAGGGTGATAGGTCGGCTTGGGCTGGGGCGAGAAGCGTTGTCCGAAGGGCAACGGTTCTTGTGGCGCTGACGTGGCCGGCAATCACCACGCCGCGTATCTGTTCGACCTTGATGGCACGCTGGTCGATACGGCCCCGGACATCCACGTGGCGTTGAACCATGCCCTCTCCGGCGCCGGCATTGCGCCGGTCAGCGAGGCGCTCACACGGCACTGGGTCGGCCACGGCGTGCGTGCGATGCTCACGGCTGCCTTCGACCACCACGACCTGCCCGCTGAGGACTCGCGCTTCGAGGAAGCGGTTGCGGCCTTGTCGGCACACTACGAAGCGCATGTTGCAGACCGTTCGCGACCCTATCCGAAGGTGGTCTCGACCCTCGAGAAGCTCGCAGAGCGCGCGCCGCTGGCGGTGGTCACCAACAAGCTCTCGCGGTTCACCCTGCCGTTGCTGGAAGCGCTGGATCTCCGCCGCCATTTCGCCGCCGTCATCAGCCACGACAACTCTCCGAAGCCGAAGCCGGCCCCAGAGCCTGCCTTCCTCGCCTGCGAGCGCCTCGAGTGCGCCCCACCCGAGGCCCTGTTCGTCGGCGACTCGGCGACGGACGTTGCTTGCGCCCGTGCCGCCGGCTGCCCGGTGGTGGTCTTTCGGTACGGCTACAACCACGGCATCGATCCGGAATCCCTCGGCGCGGATGCCGTGTTCGACAGCTTCGAGGAACTCGTGGCCGTATAGGAGCCTCTGCACAAGAGCCTGCTGCTAGACTGCTTTGCGTTCCGGCGAAACGCGGACACATTGGGGGAAGGAGAGCATGGCAAGACGATTCGTTCCGTGGCTGGCTGTTGTCGTAGGGCTGGGCGGACCCTTCGCCAGTGCTGCAGAGGAGGTCACGCCGCCGCATGTCTTCCAGGCGGCACGGCAGATGGCGGCGGATGTCGATGCACTGCGCGACTACATGGGGAGGCGCGAAGTCACCGCCGCCGGCTGGGTGGTGGACTACGCGGAACCCCGCCACGTGTACTACCAGGCGCAGACGCTGGCACGTAAGGCCAATCGTCTCGTGCGGCAGATCAACGGTGCGGAAACGGCCCTGCCCGAGCCGCCGATTGGAGAGATATTGCCGGGCCACGTGCTGGGGCTGGTGCAAGGTGCGCACCAGGCCATCAACAGTGTGCAGCAGGAGATTGGTGCCCCTGCGGCAGATGGCGAGGTGCGTTTCGACGCCGATCGGGCACCCCGCGACGTGCTGCGCGAAATCGTCCAGATCAATCGGCAAATCAACCTCATGCTGGACATCCCCATCCGTCCGGAGGATGTGTACGGACGGATCGAACTCGCCGCTGCGTATGTCGCCGGGAAACTCACGGATGATCCGGCTGAGCCCGTGTACGGCACGTTGCCTGCGTTCGAGACGGGCAAGCAGCCGGTGGACGTGTATCGACGCGTCCTCACTTGCCTCGGCATCGCCCAGCGGATTGGCGAAAGCCGCGGTATCCGGGTGCTGGACCTCAACCTCAGACGTGAAGAGCGCCGCCGCGACATCGAGCCCTCCGACGTGTACCACCTCGCCACCACGCTGCTGGCGGAGCTCGCATATCTGACCTTGGAACTCGACGCGCACGACGTCGATCTGCCGCCGATCGAGAAACCCGCGTACATCTTCCCGTCGCATGTCTTCCGCATGGCTGGGATGCTCGAGGACGAACTCAACCGGCTGGAGGCCAGTCTGTAGGGGCTTCGTTCGGGGATTGTGGCGTACCGGGGTTGGGTCGGGGGGCCCCCGCCCGGACAAAAGCAGTCGCGGTTATCTAAGCCGCCACCCGACGGGGGGGGGGCTCAACTACGGGTCTCC
>VXPR01000511.1 GCA_009839405.1 Gammaproteobacteria bacterium | reverse complement strand
CACCACTGCTACGTGCGGGCCACGGTCGGGACCGAGCGCACGCCCGTGTTCTCGATGCGCGTGCGCAAGCCCGAGTTGGGCGCGCCTGAGCGGGCTGCCGAAATCCGCAAGGCCGCTTCCGAGTACCTCACGCCCGCGCACCGGCTGGAGGCCCAGGAGATGGAGCTGAAGCGTCAGCTGGACCAGTACCAGGACGGTGCAGACGCGTTGCGCAACGGCAAGAAACCCAAGCCGCCGAAGGCGGATGACTCGCCCAAGCCGAAGCGGGAGGATCGCCCAGCCAGACGTGACGAGGGCCCAGGCGAATGAAGCGCGGCAACGCGACGGTCAGCGTGCTGGGCTGGCTCAGCCGGCTGCCGCTGCTCGACCGGCTCGAACTGGCGGCGCTCTCGGGTTGGTCGCGCAGCGCTGTCTACCGCGCGGTCGACGCACTCGAGCGCGAGCGAATGGTCGAGCCGGTCGCGCATGCGTCCGAGCTGATCGCGCCGACCCGGCGCTACACGCTCACCGCCGCCGGCGTGCAGCTTCTGGCAGAGTCGGAAGGCATTGAGGCCGAGCGGTTGTTGCGCGAGCGGCCTGTCTCGGAGCAGGCGCAGCGGCTGTTCCTCGGCCGGCTCGATGCGCTTGCCGTGCTCTACCGGCTCTGCTGCGCCGTGGCCGATGTCGCATTTCCGATCCAGATCCGCTGCTACCGTGCGTTGCCGGTCGATCTCTGCCTGCGGCTGGCGGACGGTCGCACGATCGCGCTCGTGCGCCTGGGCAGGATCACCGAACGCCGGCCCCTCGCCAGGCGGCTCGCCCTCCTGCGCGACGGCCCGGCCTTCGCCGCCGTGCTGCTGCTCGCGCCGGAAGCGACCCGTTTGCGCGAAGCTGCCCGGCGGCTGCGGAGTTTCCCACGACCCTGCTTCCTCGCGCTCGAGCGGGACGCAGTAACGGCGGGGCTGGACTCGCTCATCTGGCGCGCGCCGTCGGCGGAAGTCGCGCTAAGCCTGCGCGAGGCGCTGGGCCTTGCCGGGCCCCAAGACTCATGGCCGACGGAGCGCCCGTTAGTCCGCGTCTCGCCGCCTGCAGATAAGCGCTCTGCCGGCAGGCCGCCCGATTGGATGGTGCCCGCCTGCCTGGTCCCTTCGGAGAAGCGCGCTCTCGACCTGATCGCCGACTGGCCGTGGATCAGAGCGGACCATCTGGCCGCACTGCTCGGCGTCAGCCGCACCCGGCTGCGCCAGCTGCTCCGCCGAGCCGGCGAGTTTGGGTTGATCGTCCGGCCGATCATCGCGGGCCGGCTTCGGCTCGCGCTCTCTGGTCGTGGCCTCGCCTTCGTGGCGCGACGCGACCGTGCTTCGGTCGGCGAAATGCGCAAACGGTGGAGCGCAGAGTTGATCGCGCGGGAAGGCGACTACGATTGGCGCAATGTGAGGGGAACCAGGAACCGCCAGTTGCTACGCAACCTTTCCCATACCGAAGCCGTGCACGGATTTCTGGCAATGCTGGCCGAACAAGCCCGCGCCAGCGGCTGGGAACTGATGCAGATCGATCCGCCGCAGCGAGCCTCGCGCTACTTCCGCTTCGACGACCAGCTGCGCTCGATCCAGCCCGATGCTTTCGGCGTACTCCGTCGCGACGGGCGCGACTACCCCTTCTTCTTGGAATGGGAGCGACGCGCGATCCGGCCCTCAACCATGGCCCGGCGGCTCGCGCCCTACCTGCGCTACTACGCGACCAGGCAGCCGCTCGAGGATCACCGCGTCTTGCCGCTTGTGATGGTTGCGTTCGATGATGAGTTGGCGAAGGATCACTTCATTCGGATCGCCGGTGAGCAGATGACACGAAGTGCCATCGAACTGCCGCTGTTCGTCACTTCCCAGCACCTGTTGGCGAGGCGCGGCCCTCTGGAGCCGATCTGGGGGATGCCGCCGTCTCTCAACCCAGGATCCAACTCATATGAGAGAGCGGGGCGGAGCGATCTGCAGGGCTTGACCGCAAGGGCTTCGCCATTCGCCATTCGTCAATGACGAGAGAGCCGCGGCCAACACCAGGCGTAGCGGCGGCGAAGCGAAAGGGGCATGGTCGGAGTCGAGGGACGATTGCGGAGGCAGTGTTCGCATCACTGCGGTTGACCAGTTCCTCGACTGATCGGAGAACCGGAACGATGGCGAACAGAGATGTCGAGCGAACGACCGAACACCAGCCCGGTTCCGAAGAACGCGAAGCGGCGCTCGCAACGGCGATCAGTGACGTGGACACTATCGTCAACGCCGCGAGATCCTCGGCCTCCCGCTCCGTCAATGCCGCCCTGACGTCCGCGTACTGGCTGCTCGGGCAGCGGATCGTCGAGTTCGAACATTCTGGACAGGAACGGGCCGAGTACGGGTCGGAACTGATTGCGCGGTTGGCGGACGAGTTGACGGCCCAGTTCGGGCGGGGGTTCTCGCGTCAGAACCTCCAGTACATACGACAGTTCCTTCTCTCCTTTGCGCCTGGTCGAATTGGCCAGACGCCGTCTGGCATTTCGGCGCGTTCGGCTGAGTCACAGAATCGCCAGACTCCGTCTGGCGAATCTGATGCCCTGTCGCTGGTCGACGCGTTCTCGTTGCCCTGGCCCCCGCACGTGCGATTGCTCCCAGTGTCTTGAGCCCACACGCGCGTCAGTTCTATTGAAGGGCGTCGGGAACTGGTGGCGAGTCAGAATCCGGCGTTGGAGGGTTGAGGAGCGCGGGCTGGAGCCCGTGCTGACAGAGCGCCGCGCTACCATTCGACTCGCATGACTGATACTGCCACCCCAATCGACGACTCGACGAGCCGGGTTACGCCGCTCACCATGAACTCTGGTGAGGTAGTCGGCGATATCCCAGTCCGCATGAGCTACGAAATCATCAGACTCTTCTCCGAGGGGCTCTATCAGAGTCCCCACAAAGCCGTCGAGGAACTTGTCGCGAACGCTTACGATGCAGGCGCCGAGCATGCTTGGGTGTTCACGGCCAGAGATGACCACTCTGAGGATTCGCTGTGGGTCATCGACGACGGCTCGGGAATGGACAGCCACGGATTTGAGCTTTTGTGGCATGTCGCAGATCCACACAAATCCATTGACTCATCGACCGGCGTTGCCGGTCGAGTTGCAATTGGACAGTTCGGCATCGGAAAACTCGCAGCGTACGTACTCGCCGAGCGACTTACGCACTTGTCGAAGCGCGACGGCCGCTACCTCCTCACGTCGATGGACTTCACGCGTGTCAGCGAGCATCACCAATGGCAAGGACAAGAGGACATCCGGGTTCACCTCCGGGAACTCACTGAGGCAGATGCCGTGGAGCTTCTGCGTGAGATAGCTGACAGAGACGAGGCCCAGGTGTGCTGGTCCCGGCTCTTCGGGCCCAACTCTAGCGATTCTTGGACCGCTGCGGCCTTGAGCGAGTTCAAGTCCCTCATGGACGACTTCCAGGGCGGAACCCTGGGCTGGGTCCTTCGAACTGGCTTGCCGATTCTGACCAACTTCCACATCGTTCTCAACGGCCTGACTCTTGAGAGCCCCAAAGTCGATCTGAAACCACTCGCCGCATTTCCCTTTGGTGGTGCTGACGCGGAGGTAGAGCGGCTAAAGACGAGAGGCATCCCTATCGAAGTCGCAGACGGCGGGGTGCGTATTGCAGGAATCGAGGGCGTCATCAGAGGTTCCGCGACCATTTACCCGAGCGCCCTAGAAGGAGGAAAGTCAGACCGGTACTCGCGGAGTTACGGAATCTTCGTTCGAGTCCGCCGGCGGATAGTCAATCTGGAGGACGAGACATTCGGTTTGCCGGCGCAGAACCACGCTGCCTGGAACCGAACCGTCATAAGTGTAGATTCCGACGGCCTCCGCGAGTTCCTCCAATCTTCCCGAGAAGGGGTTAGGGAAACGAGAGAGACCCGAGCACTGCAGCAGTATCTCCACGAGAAGTTCCTGCTATGTCGACGGACCTACGAGGCATACCTCGACGAGCAGCTGGTTGGCGACGAGATTCACCGCTTGGTCGCGGATGGCCCTTCTAAATTCATGACAGAGCCCTTGATAGACGCGGTACATCGCAGCGTCACTGATCAGTCATCCCAGATGTTCTATCTGCGTCGACCGGCCGAAGGGCAAGCCACCGACATCGAGGCATGGCTCACGGAGTTCGAAACCGCGGCAGCGGACGAACCGATTAGCAACATTGCCTTGGCAGAGGCAGGACGATACGCACCTGTTGCATCGTATGAGCCGACAACGCGTGTGCTCCACGTGAATCGCGAGCATCCGTTTGTCGCCCATGTTGTCCAACACAGTCGAGGGACGACGCCATGGAAGCTGTTCGGAGCCGCCGAACTGCTCTTGGAAGCACTCGCTCTCGCGATTGGCATACCCAATCAGGTGACGGACCAGCTACTGCGTCTGCGCGATCGGATTCTGAGGGTCCTCTTGAAGGATGAACCAGCTGTCATCGGGGACGTCCTCGGACTTCTCGCTGTGGCTGGGACCAACGCAACTGCGATGGAGCGCGCCACCGGCGCCGCGTTCGAAGCACTCGGTTTCGAGTACGAGAAGCGGGGAAGTGGAAGAGGGGGAACAGACGGAGTGCTTGAGGCAAACCTCGGCGTACCGCCAGGGTCGACGGAACGTGCGAGCTTCAAGCT
>VXPR01000446.1:4108-4698 GCA_009839405.1 Gammaproteobacteria bacterium | reverse complement strand
GTCTCCGCGGCCATCAGCGCCATGCCGGCGCGGCTGCCGCCGATGTCGGGGCTGCCTTCCATCACCGTCACCATGCCGTCTTCGGCGATGCGCACCTCAGCGCTCGACTGCATGCCGATGTTGAACCAGAAGCCAACGGCAAGGCCGCGACCTGCGCCTTCCGGCACGGGGCTCGTCCAGTTCGGGTGCTTGCGCGCCGCTTCGAGGCATTCCTTTAGGCCCACCGGCGGGAATGTGGGCCCATACGGCGCTTGCGTACCTTCGCCAGCGGCGTTCTTCATCCGCAGGTCGATGGGGTCCATCGAAAGCTTGCGAGCCAACTCGTCGATGGCACATTCCATCGCGTGCATGGACTGCGGGGCACCCGGCGCGCGGTAGGCGCAGACCTTGGGCTTGTTGACGAGGATGTCGTTGCCCTCGATGCGGAAGTTCGCGAGGTCGTAGGGCGCAAGCACGGACATGCAGCCGGGGCCGACCGGAGCGCCCGGGAACGCACCGGCCTCGTAGGCGAGCCATGCCGTGGCCGCGGTAATGGTGCCGTCGTTCTTGGCGCCGACCTTCACCTTGCACCAGGTGGCAGAGGTGGGGCC
>VXPR01000446.1:0-4098 GCA_009839405.1 Gammaproteobacteria bacterium | reverse complement strand
CTGGGCCATCTGCCCCGCCAAGGGCTCGAGATAGACGATCGTCTTGCCGCCGAAGCCGCCGCCGATCTCCGACGGGATGACCTTGATGTTGCCAACCGGTTCGCCGAGAACCTGCGCCGTCAGCGAGCGCACCTCGAAATGGCCTTGCGTGCAGCACCAGACCGTGGACTTGCCGTCTTCGTTGGCAGTGGCCGTGCAGGCGTGGGGCTCGATGTAGCCCTGGTGGGCGGTGGGAACCCGGTGCTCGCTCTCGACGATCACGTCGGCCTCGGCGAAGCCTGCTTCCACGTCGCCGCGCTCGAACATCGCCGTCGCGGCGACGTTGCTGGCGGGCTTGGAAGTGTCGCCGTTGGTGTGCTGGCTCTCGTTGACGAGGGTGGCGCCTTCGGCGATGGCCTCGTCGATGGAGAGCACAGGCGGGAGCACTTCGTACTCGACGTCAATCAGGTCGATTGCCGCATCCGCCTGTGCCAGCGACTTGGCCGCCACCGCCGCCACCGCGTGGCCGTGGTAGAGCACCTTGTCGCGGGCGAGGACGTTCTTGGCGAGGTCGGACGGGGATTCGTTCGGAAGGTCGGCGCCCGCAATCGCGGCCAGCACGCCGTCGGCTTCGAGGGCGCGGGAGAGATCCACGCTCTTGATGCGGGCGTGGGCGTGCGGGCTCCTGAGAACCTTGCCGTAGAGCATGCCGGGCAGGTTAAGGTCAGCGCCGAACGCTGCCCGCCCGGTCACTTTGTCGATGCCGTCGGGACGGATGGGGCGAGTGCCAATGGCCTTGAGATCTACCGCTTCTGCCACTGTCTGAGTCTCCTTGAATGCGTTGCGTTTGCGTGGGATAGAGCCGTGTGAGCGGGTGCCCTCAGGCTTCGTAGGCCAGTTCCTGGGCCGCGTCCTGAACCGCCCGAACGATCTTGTCGTAGCCGGTGCAGCGGCAGAGATTGCCCGCCAGCCAGTAGCGAATGGTGGTCTCGTCAGGATCGGGGTTCTTGTCGAGCAGCGCCTTGGCCGCGACGATGAACCCCGGCGTGCAGATGCCGCACTGCAGCGCTGCGTGTTCGAGGAACTTCTGCTGCAAGACGTGCAAGCCGCCTTCGCCGGCGATGCCCTCGATGGTGGTGAGTTCCACGCCCTCCGCCTCGACGCCGAGCATGAGGCAGGAACAGACCAGGCGACCGTCCACCAAGACGGAACAGGCACCGCAGTCGCCGGTGGCGCAGCCCTCCTTGGTGCCGGTCATGTTGAGGTCTTCGCGCAGCACCTCCAGGAGGGATTGATGCGGCTCGCATAGGAACTCCACCGCATCGCCGTTGATGCTCGTGGAAACGTGTACTTTGCTCACGGGTACTCCTTGAATCCGTTGCCCGATGGGCCTAGAGCGCGGCTGCGCGGTCGCGGGCAATGCCGGCGGCGCGTTTGCAGAGCACGCCAACGACCTTGCGGCGGTACTCCACCGTGCCGCGCTTGTCGGTGATCGGTGACGCGGCGACGCTGCAGGCGTCGGCGGCAGCGGCCAGGGCAGCGTCGTCCACCTTGGTGCCCACCAAGGCCGTCGCGGCGTCGGCGACCACCAATGCGGTTGGTGCGACTGCGCCGATGGAAACCTTGGCCGCGGTGCAGGTGCCGCTGTCGTCCAGCGTCAGGGCAACGCCGGCTCCGGCGACCGCGATGTCCATCTCCGTGCGCGGGATGAAGCGCAGGTATGCGCTCGAGGATTTGCCCTGCGGGCGCGGGACGCGGAAACCGATGAGGAATTCCGTGGCGGAAAGCACGTTGGTGCCGACACCGGTCACGAAATCCTCCACCGCCACTTCCCGGTTGCCGCCGGGCGAGGCGATGACGCAGATGGCGCCACACGCGATCAGCGCCGGGATGGTGTCGCCGGCGGGCGATGAGTTGCAGAGGTTTCCGCCGATGGTGGCCCGCCCCTGAATCTGCGTGGAGCCAATGAGGTCTGAGCTTTCGAGGAGCCCCGGTAGGATCCCCTTTAGCTCCTCGTTTTCGAACAGGATGGCGGACGCAATGGCCGCGCCGATGAAGATTTCGTCGTCGCCGATGTCGAGATGATTGGCTTCCTCGACGTGCTTGACGTCGACGAAGGTCCGCTCACCGCGATCCACCGACCGCATCTGCACCAGAACGTCCGTGCCGCCCGCGAGCATCTGCGTTCGGTTGCCGGCATCGGCCTCCCGTTGCAGCGCCGCAAGCGCCTCGCTGACATTGCTCGGCGCCAAGTAGGCGTAAGCCCCCATAGGTTCTCCCTTCCCAAAGTGAATCGAGCGGGCGCATATATACCATGAAGGCGTTGCGCAAAGCGCGTTTTGCTCGCAAAGAAGTGCATTGGCAGCCACGCCGAGCCGCGTGCCGACAGGCGTCGCCAGTCCTACAGCGTGCCGATCCCGGCGTTGACGCCATCCCAGACCGCGCGTTCCTCGCCCCAGGGGTCAAGGGCGACGGATACGGGATCGCCGAACAGCGCAGTAGCCCGGGTTTCGGGCGCATAGGGCTGCCAATCCTCGAGCGCGTCCGTGCGCGGATCCCCGTCGGTCGCAAAGGCAAGCCAAGCATCCTGCACGTGGCCCGCCAGTGCGTCCGCTGCTTCCCCGCTGCCGAAGAACTCCGCGCTGCCGGGGTTCAGGGCGTGCGTGCCGAAGACGAAACCGATGTCGATCGCATGAGGTGACCCGAGCCGCCCGTCCTCCCAAGGCGACTCCCAAGTGAACAGGTACTG
This sequence comes from Gammaproteobacteria bacterium, assembly GCA_009839405.1. Classification (GTDB taxonomy): domain Bacteria; phylum Pseudomonadota; class Gammaproteobacteria; order Pseudomonadales; family Azotimanducaceae; genus VXYL01. The sequence goes on along the minus strand of VXPR01000446.1, from coordinate 1,370 downwards.
GAACGACTCCCGCCCGCGCGCCGCCAACGCCTCTCCAAGGCGGATGGCCGGGATGCGGAAGACGCGATCCGTCTCGATCGCGGAATACAGGGTGGCGGCATCCGCCGCCTCGCCGCGTCCCTCCCGGGCCGACCGATAGGCCGAAATCACGGCTTCGGGATCGTCGATGCGGCCCGCAAGGGCCTGCTGCAGCCCGGCGTCGTCCTCCGGCGCCGGAAACCCGGGCATGGCGGTAAACAGTCTCCACTCGTCACGCGCGGCACCGACCATGACCGAAACCCCGTCCGCGGAGCCTGTCGCGACCGCGTCCAGAGGCAAGTCCGTCAATTGCACGCCGTCGATGCAGGGTTGGAACACCATGGCACCACCGAGCTTCGCGCTCACCGCGGTGCCCGCCTCGACCAGGCGATCCGGATCCAGCGCGAGGAGTTCAGCGGCCGACGCGTTCACGGACACTCCGGCGAGTTCCAGCAGTCCTTCCGCCACTTGTGCCGCCCGCGCCACCGACTGGGCGGTACTGCAAGCGCCGCTCTGGGGAATCGCGCGGTGGAAGAGCCCGGCCGCCGGGGCAAAGGCCATCAGTGCACCGACGCTCATGCCGCCCGCCGATTCGCCGAAGATAGTCACACGCCCGGGATCGCCGCCGAAGGCCTCGATGTTGTCGCGCACCCACTCGAGTGCCTTCACTTGGTCCAGCAGGCCCTCATTGCCCGTCGCCGGCACGCGACCGCCGGTGACTTCGCCCAGATTGACGAAGCCGAGCGCGCCGAGCCGGTAGTTGATCGTCACCACCACCGCGTCGCCGCGCCGCGCAAGGGCGGTGCCGTCGTAGATCGGCGTGCCGCCGGTGCCGCCGGAGAACCCGCCGCCGTGGATCCACACGAGCACCGGCCGCTTGCGATTGTCGAGGCCGGGGGTCCACACGTTGAGATAGAGGCAGTCCTCATGGCGTTCGGCGCGGTCCGCGTTGAACGCGAACTGGAGCGGCCCCATGCCTTCCAGCACCGGTTGCCACGACTGGGCGCTGAAGTCCACCGCCCGCCGCACGCCGCCCCACGGTGTCGGGTCGGCGGGGGGCCGCCAGCGCAACTCTCCTACCGGAGGTGCCGCGAAGGGCACGCCGAGGAACGCGTGCAGCCCGTTGGCGTGGACGCTCTCGACCCGACCGTATTGTGTCTCGACGATGGACATGGACATCTCCTCAAATCCTGCCGCGCGACCTTACGGGTCGCACGGTGAGACGACAAGGTCAGCGGAGAGTCGGCGCACGAGGAGCCGTGGCGCCAGCGAACTGCCGACGCGCCCGCCAGGGCGCGCCACCACCTCGCGCTAACAAAGAACCGAGTAGAGGGCTTGGCAGAGGCTCCCGG
>VXPR01000030.1:2640-4701 GCA_009839405.1 Gammaproteobacteria bacterium | reverse complement strand
CCACCAGCGAGGACAATCCTTGCGCGGTGTACGAAAAGGACGGATCTACCTTTCAGGGCGAGCAGGTTGGGGCGAACTGCGTGTATTCGCCTTCCTTCGTGGACGCCGGCAACAACCTCACGGTGAACCTGCGCATTCCATCCCTTCCCGATGACGGCGCCCACATCTTCGAGGGCAGCCTGTTCGTCGGCCGCACCCACGACACCGACGAAGGGCTCGCCAACGCCGGCATCTCTCGCGGCGGCGACGGCCCCACCCTCACGGTCGAAGCCGGTGCAACCCTCGCCTTCCAGTCCAGCGCCGATTTCCTCATCATCAATCGCGGCTCGCAGCTCTTCGCCGTCGGCACCCGCGAGAAACCCATCACTTTCACTTCGGTTTCCGACATCGAGGGCTCGGCCGGCCCCGAAGACGTGCAGCAATGGGGCGGCATGGTCATCAACGGCTTCGGCGTCACCAACAAGTGCGACTACAGCGGCTCGGTATCGGCCGGCGACCTCGCCACCAGCGATTGCCACGTGGACGCGGAAGGCGCGGCCGGACTCGACGAATCCCAGTACGGCGGCGATAACAACGAAGACAGCTCAGGCCGGCTCGAGTACGTCGTCGTCAAGCACACCGGCGCCACGGTGGGCAACGGCGACGAGCTGAACGGCATCTCCTTTGGCGGCGTTGGCTCGAACACCATCGTCAAGAACCTTGAGGTCTATTCCACCTTCGACGACGGCATCGAGATGTTCGGCGGCGCGGTGAGCTTCGAGAATTTCGTCGGACTATATGTCCGCGACGACGCCATCGACATCGACGAGGGCTGGTCCGGCACCATCACCAACGCCCTCGTGATCCAGTCCGCCACGGACGGCAACCACTGCATGGAGGCCGACGGCATCGGCTCCTTCGATAGCCTCACCGCCGATGAGGTGGAGGCCACCATCAGCCAAGGCATCAACAGCCGCCCCACCATCACGGGTCTCACCTGCATCATTTCCGCGAACGGGGCGGCCACCGCCACCCACGATCCGGGCGCTGGCTGGCGCTTGCGCGAAGGCATCTTCGCCACCATCAACGACTCGATGGTGATCGGCTCCTTCGGGCCGGACTCGGGCGACTCAAACTACTGCCTGCGCGTCGACAACCGCTCGCTGCAGGCGGCCGAGGACGGCGACCTTGCCATCAACACCGGCATCTTCGCCTGCGCCGAGAAGACGCGGGGCGGCGCACTGCCGAATGGCACTAGCGTCGAAGCCTGGGCAGCAGCAAACGGCAGCACATTCGCCGACATCAGCGGCAGTGCGGACGCCACGGCCAACGCCAACACCGACCTGCAACTGCTCGAGGGCACGCCGCCGGTGTATTCCATTGACTACACAACGATGGTGGTCAACGGCCAGTCACCGGCCGGCAGCCCAGAGCGCGGCAGCGCCTACGTCGGCGCTCTGTCCCTCGGCAACGCCGACTGGACCGCGGGCTGGACCTACGGCATCCACGACGGCCATCGCGCCCAGCCGCTTTGGTTTGAGTAGGGCAGGCACCATGAAAATTACCCTCGCTATGCACGGCCCCGTCGAGGAAGGGCATTCTGCCTTGCGGACACACCCACTGGCGCGTCGCCAATCTCGCCCATTGACGACACCCCCGGTAGCACGCCCGTCGGGCTGCCAGGGAGGGCGAGACGCCCTCCCTCCAAGGACTGTTCTCGATGCTGCTGGCATGGACGGGCCTTTGGAGGGAAGGCATTCTGACTTCCCTACGCGCCTCCAGGCGCGTCAGGCTGGCCACGGCGCAGACAGCCACCGCGCCAGCCTTCCCGACCCATCCGCGAGACCGGCAAAGGCGCACCTTGCGGTGCGCCAGGGAAGGCAGAATGCCCTCCCTCCAAAAGCGCGTCTTGGCGCCGGCGCGCAACTGCTGCGGCAGGCGCTTTGGATCGCCGTCCTGGTTACGGGCTTCGGCGCGACCGGGGAGGAGGGCGATGTCAAAGCCAACGCAATCCCCACCGCCGACGAGGAAGTCATCGTCATCGGTCGCCTCTACAACGCCGCGCGCCAACTCATGAACGAG
>VXPR01000030.1:0-2630 GCA_009839405.1 Gammaproteobacteria bacterium | reverse complement strand
ACGAGGTGGTGTCCGACGTGCTCGGCGACGACACCATCTCGCGGCTCGGTGACACGACGGTGGCGGTGGCGCTGCGGCGCATCGCGGGGCTTTCGCTCGTGAACGAGAAGTTCATCTACGTGCGCGGCCTCGGCGAGCGCTACTCGAGCACGTCGCTCAACGGCGCCACGATTCCGTCGCCGGACCTGACGCGCAACGTCATTCCGCTCGACATCTTTCCCACTGCCATCGTGCAGTCGCTGCGGGTGCAGAAGTCTTACTCGGCAGACATGCCCGCTGCCTTCGGCGGCGGCGCGGTGGACATCCGCACCAAGGGCATCCCCACGGGCTTCACCTACGCCTTGGAAGTGGGCTCGGGGCTCAACTTCGAGAACGACGGCGATGTCTTCAGCTACCAAGGCGGCGGCGACGACCGATTCGGCGTGGACGACGGCACCCGTGCCATGTCGGCGGACCTCGCCGCCGGCATCGACCGCTTTCTTGCCAACGTCGACGTCCAGGGCATCCTCACGGGGCTCCGCCGCGAAGGCCGCGCCGATGCCACGGTGGCAGAGGCCCGGCGCATCAACCGCGAGCTTGCCCTGCATCTCAACCGCGACATCTCACTCACCGAGGAGTCGGTCGGCCCGGACCTCAACCTCAAGGGCAGCATCGGCAACAACGTCCTCGTTGGCGACCGCTCCGAGCTTGGCTTCCTCGTCGGCGGCGCCTACAAGACCGAATGGCGCGAGAACGAGCGCATGAGCCGCAACTTCAACTTCCCGGGCGAGCGCACGGATACGGAGCTCGAGTCCACCTATACCGTCGACATGACCGGCAACCTCAACCTCGGTGCTCGCTTCGGCGAGGACCACGAAGTGGCCACCACCACCCTGTTCCTGCGCAACACCGACGACGAAACCGCCGTGCGCGATTTCTTCAACGAGAACCGGGAAGTATCGGACGGCATCGGCTTTCGCGACTATCGCCTGCAATTCGAGCAGCGCGAGATGCTTGTGAACCAGATTACCGGGACGCACCGGCTCGGCGTCGAAACCCGCGAACTGCCGCTCGCCGGCTTGCTCGACACCACGGGTTTGCCCCAGGACACGGAAGTGACCTGGTTCTACTCCGATGCCCGCGCCAGCACTGAGATTCCGAACCAGGTGAACGTGGACGCGCAGACGGTGACGGACCCGACAACGGGGGCGGTGCTGAGTTCGGCGGTGAGCGTGGACGCGACCACGGCGGACTATCGCTTCACGAATCTCAACGACGAGGCGCTGAACTACGGCTGGAACGTGACCTTGCCGATCCTCACCGCTCGCTCGTTCGTCGAGTTCGCCGGCGGCTTCGAGCACTCACAGAAGCTGCGCACCTACCGCCAGTCGCAATTCAGCCTCGGGGCGCTCAGTGTGCGCGATCCGTCCATCCTCGCCGCCCCCATCGGCAACGTCTTCTCCGACGCGAACATCTTGGACGAGGGCAACAATTTCGTCTTTGACCTCGCCGGCACCAACAACCAGAGCTACATCGCCGCCAACATGACCGACGCGGCCTACGGCAAGGTGGACTGGACGCTGGACGACACTTGGCGCGTCTCCGCCGGTGCGCGCTGGGAGGAGTACAAGCAGGTGGCGCTCGATTGGAATCTCTACGCCTATTCCATCAGCGATCCGGCGGTCACGACTGATCCGGACCGTCTGCGCGAGGCCACCTTCAGGGACGATCGCATCTACCCTTCACTTTCCTTCACCTACATGAACGAGACGTGGGTGGCAGAGCTCTTCCAGCTTCGCTTCGGCTGGAGCGAGACCGTTGTGCGGCCAGACCTCAGGGAAATCACCGACGCCTCCTATCTCGATCCCATCACGGACGATCTGGTGGACGGTAACCCCGGCGTGATCCCGGCGGACGTGTCCAACTTCGACCTCCGCGCCGAGTGGTTTTTCGTGGGCAGCGACATGGTGACGGTCTCGCTCTTCCACAAGACGATCGACCACCCCATCGAGTTCTTTGAGTCCGCGGCCAGCGACACCACGGTGGCGCGGGAAATCGTCAACGCCGAGACCGCCCAGGTGTCGGGCATCGAGTTCGAAGGGCTGAAGGAACTCGGATTTCTCGGCGAAATGGGCGAAGCGTTCTTCGTGCAAGGCAACCTGACGGTCCAGGACTCGGAACTGGTGGCTTCCGATCAGGCGGACGCCCCAACCAACGACGTACGCCCCCTGGCAGGTGCATCGGAGTACGTCGCCAACCTGATGTTCGGCTTCGACAGCCCCGACGGCCGGAGCGCGGCAACACTCGTGTACAACGTCTTCGGAGAACGCCTCTACGTCGCCGGACGCCTGGGCGCGCCGGACGGTTACGAGCGGCCGTTCCATTCGCTGGACTTCACCTACTCCTGGTACCCCACCGAGTTCCTGACCGTGAAGGCGAAGCTCCGCAACATCCTGAACCAAGCGATCGAGATCGAACGGGAAGGGGTAACGGTCTTCCGCGAAAAGCCGGGTGCCGCAGCCTCCATCACCGTGAAGTGGGAGTACTAGCAGCCGTAGCTGCGAGCGAACGCGAGTACGCGCTCCCTTCCGTGCGCTAGCGCGCCCTTGCGGGCGCGTCGGCAGTTCGCTGGCGCGAACTGCTGGCCTTCG
>VXPR01000269.1 GCA_009839405.1 Gammaproteobacteria bacterium | reverse complement strand
CGATGGTGCTGGTATTGTTGATGGTGACCTACGTCGGCGAGGCCGTCCGCGAGGCGTTCGACCCGAAACAGTTCACCTACTACGAGTAGGCACGAGTAAAGGCACGGGAGCGAAAATGCAGACTGCTTCGTCGGGGTACAAGGCAACGCTCGTTGCCGGGCTAGTTGCGCTCGCCGCCTGCCAGGGCGAGGTCGAGGAGGAAGCTCCTTCGGAAGCGGCTGCCGTCGCCACGGAGTTGCCGCCGATCGAGGTTGCCGACGGCGACGGACTGCCGGCCCAGCTCCCCGCCGGCCTCGTCTGGGAGACCAACGACACGGATCCGGTATTCGCCTCGCCGGACGCCAAGCGCGGCGGGACGTTCCGCACGTTCATGCTGACGTTCCCGCTCACCATCCGCCGCGTCGGGCCCGACTCCAACGGCTCCTTCGCCGGACCGCTCCGCTACAACCAGTTGAGCCCGGTGACCTTCCATCCGAATACGCGCCGGCCGATCCCGTCGCTGGCGACGCATTGGGCGTACGGGCCAGACGGGCGCAGCCTCTACTATCGGTTGAATCCTAAGGCACGCTGGTCCGATGGCGTACCGGTCACCGCGGACGACTTCGTCTTCGCCGTCAAGTTCATGCGCTCCAAAGAGATCGTCGCGCCTTGGTACAGCAACTACTACACCGAGCGCATTCGCGACGCGAAGCGCTACGACGATCACACCATCGGCATCCAGGGCGCGGATCCGAAACCGCTGCCGGAGATGCACTACGAGTACGCATTCGGCCCGGTGCCTAGGCACTTCCATGAACCCCGCCTGACGGCCGACTGGGTGCAGGCGACGAACTGGGAGATCGAGCCCAACACGGGCCCCTACCAAATCAGCAAGATCGACAAGGGCAAGGCCATCGAGATGAGCCGCAAGGCCGACTGGTGGGCGAACGACGAGCGCTACGCGCGGCACCGTTTCAATCCCGACAAGATCCGCTACCGGGTGATCCGCGAAATGAACGTCGCCTACCAGCACTACGTCAAGGGCGAGCTCGACACCTTCGGCCTCGTGCTGCCGCTTTACTGGCACGAGAAAGCGAAGGGCGCCGAATACGACGCCGGCTACATCGCGAAGTACTGGTTCTACAACGATCTCCCGGTGCCCTCCGCCGGCATGTTCCTAAACACCGACAATCCAATCCTCGCCGATGCCCGCGTCCGTTTCGGCCTCGCCCATGCGATGAACTTCGACCGCGTCATCGAAACTGTCCTCCGCGGTGACTACGACCGGCTGCCGACCTTCCAGCTTGGCTTCGGCGACTACGACAACCGGAGCATTGCGGCACGCGAGTTCGATATCGACAAGGCCAACGCCTACTTCGATGACGCCGGATTCGCCGAACGCGGCGGCGATGGCATCCGGGTGCGGGATGGACAGCGGCTGTCGCTGCGCGTGACCTACGGCGCACCGCACCACACCGAGCGACTGGTCATCCTGCGCGAGGAGGCACGCAAGGCCGGCGTCGAGTTGGAACTGCAGTTGCTCGACGGCTCGAGTGCCTTCAAGACGATGCAGGAGAAGAAGCACGAGATCGCCTGGATGTCCTGGTCGTCGCAGGGCCTGTCGCCGCGCTACTGGGAGCACTTCCACTCGGCAAACGCCGGGAAACCGCAGACCAACAACCTCGCCAACCACGCGAGCCCGGAGATGGACGAGCTCATCATGTCGTTCCGAGCGTCGTCCGACCTCGAGGAGCGGATCGCGCTCGCGCATCGCTTGGAGCAAATGGTCCACGACGCGGGGGTGGTGATCCCGACCTTCCAAGTGCCGTACACGCGCGAAGGCGCATGGCGCTGGGTCCATCTGCCCGAGTGGCTCGGGACACGCACGACCGGGTCGCTGTTCAACCCGCATCGGCTGTCCGCCGGCATCTTCTCGAGCGGCGGGCTTTTCTGGATCGATGAGCCGGAAAGGGAGCGCACGCTAAAGGCGATGGACGAGGGCGAGGCGTTTGAGCCCATCACGGTCATGAACACCGACTACCGCGCCGAGTAGCGTGCCTCGGTGGGAGAATGCGCCGGCAATCCCCATCCCGCTGCCGTAGCTGCGGGCGAACCCGAGCACGGAGGCCAGCAGGGCGCGCCAGCGGCGCGCCTGCTCAGTGTGGATAATCTCTCCACCGCGTTCGACACCGAGGACGGCCCGGTAACCGTCGTCGACCAGGTCAGCTTCGAGATCGACGCTTCAGAGACGCTTGGGCTCGTCGGCGAATCCGGCTGCGGCAAGAGTGTCACGGCGCTGTCGATCATGGGCCTGTTGCCGAGGCCCTCGGGGCGCACCGTAGGCGGCCGTATCCTCTTCCGGGGTGAAGACCTGGGCGCCGCCGAAGTCCAGCGACTGCGCGAGGTGCGCGGCAACCGCATCGCCATGATCTTCCAGGAGCCGATGACTGCGCTGAATCCCGTACAGCGCATCGGCCGGCAACTAGCCGAGGCCTACACGCTGCACGCGCCTGGCGCGGGTGCGAACGCAGCCAAGGGTCGGGCGCTCGAGCTACTCGACCAAGTGGGGATTCCGGCCGCGGAGCGGCGCTTGACCGAGTATCCGCACCAGCTGTCGGGTGGCATGCGCCAGCGCGTGATGATCGCCATGGCGCTCGCCAGCCGACCCGATCTCTTGATCGCGGATGAGCCGACGACGGCGCTCGACGTCACGATCCAAGCGCAGATTCTCGAGCTGCTGCGCGACCTGCAGCGCGAAACCGGCATGGCGATCCTGTTCATCACGCACGATCTTGGCGTCATAGCCGAACTGTGCTCGCGCGTGGTGGTCATGTATGCCGGACGAATCGCGGAACAGGCATCCGCGGCCGCACTTTTCCGGAACCCGCGGCATCCCTACACGCGCGGATTGCTGGGGTCGGTACCACGGTTGGAGGACGATCCGAAGACAGTCCTCAGCACCATCCCGGGCACGGTGCCGGACATCCGCGAGCTGCCGACGGGGTGTCGTTTTGCGAATCGGTGTCCCCACGCTGAGGACATCTGCCGGCGCCGGGCGCCGGAGCTGGAGGACGCACCGATGCTCGAAGGACAGACGTCGACCCACCGCGTGGCTTGCCACCGCTGGCGAGCCGTGGAGGCAGTGTGAGCAACGACGACCAGCCGTTGCTCCGGGTCCGCGGGCTGACCAAGCACTTCCCCGTGCGCGGCGGGGTGTTCCTGCGCACGGTCGGCCAGGTGCATGCGGTGGACGGGGTTTCCTTCGACCTCGGCGTCGGCGAGACCCTGGGCCTCGTCGGCGAATCCGGTTGCGGCAAGAGCACGGTGGGCAAAACCCTGCTCAGGCTCTACCAGCCGACGGCCGGCACGGTGCTGTTCGAAGGGCAAGACGTGGTGACCATGAAGCGGCCTGCGTTGCGGCAGCTGCGCCGCGACATCCAGATCGTGCTGCAGGATCCGTTCGAGTCGCTGAACGCGCGTCACACGGTCGGCAAGATCCTTGAGGAACCGTTCGTCATCCATCGGCTGGGAACGCCCGCCCTGCGTCGCCGCTGGGCGGCAGAGCTCTTGGAACGAGTCGGGCTCGAAGCGGCAGCGGCGGGCCGGTTCCCGCACGAGTTCTCGGGCGGCCAGCGCCAGCGCATCGGCATCGCCCGCGCGATTGCGCTCAGGCCCAAGCTCATCGTCTGTGACGAAGCGGTCTCCGCGCTCGACGTCTCGATCCAGTCCCAGATCCTCAACCTGCTCCTGGACCTGCAGCGCGAGATGCACCTGGCGTTGATCTTCATCGCCCACGATCTGGCCGTCGTCAAGCATGTCTCGGACGTCATCGCGGTCATGTATCTCGGCGAAGTGGTCGAGACCTCGACCGCAGCCGAGATCTACGCCTCGCCGCGACATCCATACACGCAAGCGTTGATCTCGGCGATCCCGGTTCCCGATCCGACAGCGCGGCTGGACCGCATCGTCCTCGAAGGCGACGTGCCGTCGCCAATCGATCCACCGCACGGTTGCCGTTTTCACACCCGCTGCCGGCACGCGCGCGACGACTGCCGAACCATCAAGCCAGCGCTGGAATCCGTGCGCGACGGCGCGTCGGTCGCCTGCCATCATTGGCGGGATCTTGACAATGGCCAAAATGACCGCTTGCCGCTGGGCATCAAATAGCGAACCGGGTTAAATCCAAGCACCGGGCGGGATGGAACGCGTAGCTCAGGCAGGGAGAACGAACGATGCGCTATGTATCCTTCATCCACCCGGACGACGCCGGCTACGGTGTCAGCTTTCCTGACTTCCCGGGTTGCGTCTCCGTCGGTGACGACATCGACGAAGCCATTCGCCACGGCAGCGAAGCCCTCGCCTTTCACGTCGAAGGCCTGATCGACGACGGCGAGTCGATTCCGCGGCCCCGTTCGATCGACGCAATCAAGGCAGACCCGGAATTGTCCGACTGGCGCCGGGAAGCCGATTTCGTCCTGATCCCCCTCCTGCTGGACCGAGGGACCTCGCGCCGGGTCAACATTTCTCTGGATCGTGGCTTGCTCGAAGCCATCGACAATGAGGCCAAGCTACGGCGGATGACTCGATCCGCTTTCCTGGCAACCGCGGCCCGGCGCGAGATCGAAACTACCTAGCAGCCTGTCGGACTTTGCCGCGCAGCGGCGAAGTGCGAAGGCTGCTAGCCGTAGCTGCGAGCGAACGCGAGCACGAAGGCCAGCAGTTCGCGC
>VXPR01000576.1 GCA_009839405.1 Gammaproteobacteria bacterium | reverse complement strand
CACTCAACCACCACGGCCCCAGACGCTGCCGAGCTCGAGCCCGATCGCGCCAGCGCCGATCACTCCTAGCCGTTCCGGTGCGGCCTCGAAGGCCAGCGCGCCGGTGGAATCGACGATGCGGTCGCCGTCGAGCGGTGCCGGGGCAATCTCCACCGGCACCGAGCCGGGTGCGAGTACGACGCTCTCGGCATCGAGCGTGCGTGTCTCGCCTTCGTGCGGCTCGAACTCCACGCGGGCGCCGCTCAAAAGGCGGCCACGTCCGGCAAGATGGGTCACCCCATTGCCCTGAAACAGCGTGCCAATGCCGCCGGTGAGCTGTGCCACTACCGCATCCTTGCGCGCCATCATGCGCGGCACGTCGATCTCGACGCCGCCTGCAATGACACCTACATCCGCCAGCGAGTCGCGGGCTTCGACGAATTTGTGGGAGGCGTCGAGCAGCGCCTTGGAGGGGATGCAACCCCAGTTCAGGCAGGTGCCGCCGAGGGTTGGCTTGCCGTCCGCACCGAGTGCCTTGTCGATACAGGCAACGCTCATGCCGAGTTGCGCGCCTCGAATGGCAGCGGCGTAGCCAGCAGGACCCGCACCTATGACAACGAGATCGTACCTGTCCGTGCTCAAAAGGCGTGCAGCTCCCCGGCAATCGGGCGAGATTCTATATCAGGCCGGAACCGGTCCGTCACGGCGAAGCGACGCCGGGCAGGTCCTGCATGGGCTTGTCGAAGGTGTACACGCCACTCAGCGTGTCTCCCGCCACCGTAGCGACCGACTGCGCCTTGCCAACCACCAATGCGTCTGCAAAGCCCATCACCTCGGAGCCACCATCTCCAACCGCCGCTCGGTATGCCTGCAAGGCCCGCCAAACCACCTGATCGTCCTCGAAACGGACCTTGGGCTCGCTGAAGAGACGCTCGACAACGCCAATCAGACCCTGCGCTGACAAGCCGTATTTGCGGCCCGTCAACGTCCAAACCGTCTCCGCCAGCACCACATCCGTGATCAACACGTCCTCGACACCATCGAAGAGGCGATCTACGAGCGACGCTTGCTCGGCATCGTCGTGGAGGAGGTAGCGCAGCAGAACGTTGGCGTCGACAGCGATCAACGCTCCGACTCTGGCAGCGCGCTCCGCAACGAATCCTGGTCGCTGAGCGATAGGTCCCCTTGCAGATGCCTAAGGCACCCCTTGGCCGCACCCGGTACGAGCGGCACGATGGTGATGCGACCGTCTGCGACGAAGCTGCGGAACAGATCGCCGGGGCCGATCCCCACCTCCCGACACTGGTCCACCGGCAATGTGATCTGACGTTTCGCACTGACCCGAGGCATGGGAACTCCACAGCCATGAGACGTTCAAGCGAGCGTATTCCCGGTCTTTACCTCTGTCAAATAGTAAAGAACATCCGCCAGAATCCCAGCAATCCCTCTCAAAGCGGCACCGTGCGTTGGCACCACTTCACGCCACGGGAAGTATGCGCCGTCTCCTCAGCGGAGCTGTGCAACGGCCGCTATGGATCGTGTCGTAAGCTTGTCTGCTGAGTAGACGTCTTGGGCGGGACATGGAACATCGAAGACTTGGCAACAGCGGACTGTTTGTGTCCGAGGTGGGATTGGGCTGCAACAACTTCGGCGGCAGGATCGACGAAGCTGGCACCCGGGCAGTGGTGCATGCGGCGCTCGATGCCGGGATCGACCTTTTCGACACCGCCGACATGTACGGCGGTTCGCTGTCGGAGGAGTTCCTCGGCCGGGCGCTGGGCGGACGCCGCCAGGATGTAATCCTCGCAACCAAGTTCGGCTTCGCGATGGGCGAAGGTCCGCACCGGAAGGGTGCATCGCGACGCTACATCGTCAGTGCACTGGAAGCGAGCCTCAGCCGCCTCGGCACCGACTATGTCGACCTCTACCAGATCCACTTTCCCGATCCGCACACGCCCATCGACGAGACACTACGGGCCTTGGATGACTGCGTCCGCGCCGGCAAGGTGCGCTACGTCGGCTGCTCGAACTTCGCCGGCTGGCAGATCGCGGACGCGCATTGGACCGCGGCGCGGGATCGCCTGAACCCCTTCGTCTCCGCACAGAACCTGATGAGCCTGCTCGAACGCGACGTGCTGCGCGAAGTGATCCCGGCTTGCGAGCATTTTGGGCTCGGCATGCTGCCGTACTTTCCGCTGGCGAGCGGCCTGCTCACCGGCAAGTACCGCCGGGGCGAACCGGCGCCCGAAGGCACCCGGCTCGGCGCCCCCCGCGCGGCTGGCGCCTTGAACGCACGCAACTTCGACCGGGCGGAGGCGCTGGCCACCTTTGCCGAAGAGCGCGGACGGTCGCTTCTCGAACTGGCGTTCGGCTGGCTGCTCTCCTTCCCGGTCGTGTCGTCGGTGATCGCCGGGGCGACCTCGGCAGACCAAGTGCACGCCAACGTCGCGGCATCGACCATGCGCCTCGACGACGCTGAGATGAAGGAAGTCCTGCAGCGGTTGGAGGCTGTGGAAGTCTAGAATGGTTGGCAGAGCCTCCTCGCCATGGCGACGGAGCATGGTCATCGCCCGCGCCATGTCCACTTCGTTGTAGGCAGCGGGCATGGCGGTCTTCGGCGCTTGCACCAACCGCTACGTTGGACGGATGGCCGCAGGCAGGCTTGCCGGGGTTTGCGGCCGTACGCTACGCTTTGTCCCATGAGCACGATGAACATCTCGCTTCCCGACGCCCTAAAGGAGTTCGTCGACAATCAGGTCGGATCCCTTGGATACAGCAGCTCAGGCGAGTACATGCGTGAACTGATCCGCCGGGAGCGTGACCGGCAGCATCTGCGTGGTCTCCTTTTGGAAGGTGCGGCGTCGCCGCAGTCGGCAACTGCAGACTCAGGCTACTTTGACGAGCTTCGCAATCGGGTCCACGCCGCCAGCCACCGGTGAGGGCAAGCCGGTCGCACTGCGTGATCTGGCCCGCGAAACGACATTGATCCGGCGGTTGACCACTGCACCCGAGCGAGGGCTGTGTGCCGGCCCGTTGTTTGGCCCACCTCAAGCCAGCGTATGCTTGGCACCATGATCGAACGGAGCCCCCGAATGAGCGCACTCCTAGACAAGGCGATTGAGCAAGCTCGACGCCTTCCCCCTGACCAGCAAGACGCACTCGCCGCCATGGTACTAGCCGAGATCGCCGACGAAGTGCGTTGGGACAACACGTTCGCTGACTCCCAAGATGCGCTCGAGCGGATGGCGAATCGAGCCGACGAAGAGGATCGTCGGGGATGGACAAAACCGCTCGATCCAGATGATCTTTGAGGTCTCGGACGACGCGCGCGTTTCGCGACCGACTGCGTTCGTTGCCCGAGCCGGTGCGGCGCGCAGCCCGCATCGCGTACGGCCGGTTCCAGCATGACCCTTCCCATCCTGGTCTGCGCTTCAAGAGGATTCATGCACTACGGGCGATCGACTCGGTGCGGGTCGCACGAGGGTATCGCGCGATCGGCAAGCGAGATGACGGTGGGATGCTCTGGTTTTGGATTGGCTCGCACTCGGACTACGACCAAGTGCTGAAGCAACTCTGAACGGAAATCCGGGCGTTGAGGCCACCGGCCGCTTGCAGGCTGTCAATCACAGTTCGAGTAGCATCCGTGCCGGGTCTTCGACTAGCTCCTTCATGGTGACGAGGAAGCGCACGGCTTCGCGCCCGTCGATCAGGCGATGGTCGTAGGAGAGCGCGAGGTACATCATGGGGCGGACCACGACTTCGCGGTCCACCACCACCGGGCGATCCTCGATCTTGTGCATGCCGAGGATGGCGGTTTGCGGCGGGTTCAGGATCGGCGTGGAGAGGAGCGACCCGAATACCCCGCCGTTGGAGATGGTGAACGTGCCGCCGCTCACGTCGGCGATGGCGAGGCGGCCGTCGCGGGCGCGCTCGCCGTATTCGGTGATTGCGTCCTCGATCTGGTGCATGGCAAGGGCGTCGGCGTCGCGGATGACCGGCACCACGAGACCGCGATCAGTGCTCACGGCGACGCCAATGTCGTAGTAGCCGTGATAGACGATGTCGTTGCCGTCGATGGATGCGTTCACGGACGGGAACCGCTTCAGCGCTTCGACGGCGGCGCGCACGAAAAAGCCCATGAACCCGAGCCGGGTGCCGTTGTGGCGCTCCTGAAACTCCTCGCCGTAGCGGCTGCGCATGGTCATCACCGGCGCCATGTCCACCTCGTTGAAGGTGGTGAGCATGGCCGCGGTCTGCTGCGCCTCCACCAGTCGCCGGGCGATGGTGGCACGCAGCCGCGTCATGGGCACACGACGTTCCACCCGCCCCTCTTCGTCCGCCGCGCCCGCCGGATCGTCGGCAAGCTGTGTCGCCGGCGAGGGAACGGCCTCCACCTCGGCGCCGGCTTCAAGCTCGATGGCGCGCTGCACGTCTTCCTTGGTGACCCGGCCGGCCCTGCCCGTGCCATCCACCGCAGCCGGGTCGATGCCCGCCTCCGCCGCCAGCTTGCGTGCCGCCGGGGAAACGCCGATATCCACTTCCTCTGGTTCCGGCGCGGATGA
Source organism: Gammaproteobacteria bacterium (assembly GCA_009839405.1). Taxonomy (GTDB): domain Bacteria; phylum Pseudomonadota; class Gammaproteobacteria; order Pseudomonadales; family Azotimanducaceae; genus VXYL01. The sequence continues at coordinate 172 of VXPR01000576.1, read as the reverse complement.
CGGACGCACTGGAGCGGCTGCGGCGGCGCCCTCCTCGAAGGTTGCAAGCGGCTCCTCCGAAACGACCACGTCACCCTCCTGCTTGAGGAATCCGAACAGCTGTCAATTCGCCGGCGCCTACACCTCGAGCAACACCTTGTCGGTCAAGATGTCCACCAGCACGGCGTCACGA
>VXPR01000190.1:415-4732 GCA_009839405.1 Gammaproteobacteria bacterium | reverse complement strand
CCCTGCGCGTGATGGCGGCGCCTTCGAGCTGGCTGGAATGGATGGCTTCCTCCACCAACGATCGCTCGAGATGGCCTGAACGGGCGGCCGCGCTGCCCAGGTCCGGGAGGGACGCAGAGGGGTGCGCGCCGATACGTTGATCGAGGCGGTGCAGGGCACGGTAGAGATGGCCGTGTTCCGTGAACGAGAACTCGCGACCGGCGTCGTCTTCAATAGGCAGTGGCCGGCGTGCGCTGGCGCGGGCAAGTTTGGTGGCCACCCACCATTCCTCGACAGACAAGTCATCTGGGGGCATGCGGAAGCGCAGTTCGTCCCAGTGCAGATAGCGATCCTCTGCGGCAACTGCGGTCGCGATTTCCAAAAGCCGTTCGGAGGGGATGGAGCGAAGGAGATCGCGGTACGGAGGCGGCCTGCTCGGAATCCTCATGGCGACATCCTTTGGGGGCGTTGCTCAAGCGCATCGGCGCAACCGGAGCCCGCGTTCGGTTGGCCCCAGCTGCCTCAAGTCGCGTGAGCAGAACCCTCCTGGCAATGCATTGGACAATTTGAACGCGATTGTACAATGCAATGCAAAATGACGCGTCGTGGGGGCGCGTGCGGGCCAAGGGTGCCAGCCCTCGGACGGAGACGGCGTTGTTAAGGCGGCGGGCGGAGAGGGTTCAGTCGTTGGCGATCGTGCTTGCGATTTCCAGCATGGCATTGGTCATGCGGTTCGCGGCGTCAAGGTCGATGGTGTCGGGCCAGCGATCAGTTGGGTGGTGGAACCAGCGGTTGGAGCCGAGCCAAGACAGGTAGCGGCCGCCGGCGTCGTAGATGTTGCGCGCCTCACCGAAGGGGCGCAGGCCCGGCGCGCGGATCGACTGCGGCGGCACGTTGTGCGCCGCCATCGATTGCTCGGCCAAAGCCTGCAGCCCTGCGTCCGAGGTTTGCAGGCGGCGTTCGGAGTCCTTCGCCACGAAGTTGGCGCCTAGGTGGATCCACACGTGGGCCGCTTTGCCGAGCGCGGGGTTTTCCTGCAGGAAGTGATCGAGGCCCGTGTGGCCCAGCTCATGGCCCGTGTTGGCGGCGAAGACCACGGAGCGCCTCGGCGGATTGGCCGCAAAGTGGCGGAGCAAGGCGAGCCAAACGACGATGCCGCCGCCGCGCTCGGCCGTGCATGTCCACCACGCGCTCTTCGGCGTCATCACCACCACCGGCGCGAGCGATGGGTCTCGCCCGGCAATGCTCACCACAACGTTGCTGGCAGTGGCGGGCTCCAGTGCCACGTCGACGACAACGCTTGCGGACTGCCCTCGTGCCGCCGCGTCCCGAAGCCAGTTGCCCTCTTGGCTCGCAACCTGCAGCACAGGCGGCCCAAATGGATCGACGAAGCGGTCGGCATTCTGCAAGGCCAGGCCCGGAACGTCCGCATCCATGGCGGCAACGGCCACCAGGGCAGCGCAATTGCCCGTCGCTCGAGCGCGGGCGAAGCGCTCGTTCGCCCCCGGAGGAGCGGCGTTGCCGACTTGGCCGATGCCGATGCCGGCGTCGCCATTCGCCAGAGACGCGAGCGTGCCCTCGACGCCAGCGGGGCCCGTGATGCCGCCGTCGAAGAGCGGCACACCGTCTGCGCCTCGGCCATTGACGGCCACCGCGCAGTTGCCGAGCACCCAACGGTTGAAGGAGAACGCTTGCACCTGCGGCGTCCCACCGGCGTCGTGGGCCAGGCCCGCCAACCACTCGGAAGTGGCGGCGTCGCCCTCGGTGCCGGTACGGTGGTCTTCGATCGCGTCCCAGCCTCGGATGTCCGCGACGATCTGGTCTTGCAGTTCAGTCATGCGGGCAGAATAGCAGGCCGATGGACTTTGCTGTGAACGGCTCTTTGGGCACTTCTGTCTGATCTCATACATCGTCTCCACACGAGCCCCCTTGGCGTTCGAAAGCGCCGGGGCGAAAGCCGGTCTGAACCGCAAGACCGCCATCAATTTCCATTAAATATCCATATCTTATGGGACTCCATGGTTTTCCCAATTCATCGTGTAAGCTCGCTCGCGTTTTTTTCTGCCAGGCCGACAGATGCCCTGCACACGCCTCACCGCGGCGTTCGTGAAGACCGTGCAAGCGACCGAGAAGCCGCGCCGCTACGGCGATGGAAACGGCCTGTATCTGCTCGTGAAACCGGGGATTCGAGGGGGCAAGTCGTGGGTCCAGCGCGTCGTCATCCATGGTGTGAGACGCGACCTGGGCCTCGGCAGCGCCAGGATCGTCACGCTCAAGGAAGCGCGCGAGGTCGCTCTCGACAACCTCCGCCTCATCCGCGCTGGCGGCGATCCGATGGTGCTCAGAAAGCGCGGCGCGCCGACCTTCGAGGAGGCCCTCGAAACGGTGATCGCGATGCACGAACCGATGTGGAAGGAGGGCGGCCGCACCGCCGACCAGTGGCGCGCGTCGATGCGCGAATACGCCCTCCCGCGCATCGGCCACAAGACGGTCCATACGGTGTCAATGTCGGACGTGATGTCTGTGCTGCTCCCCATTTGGATTGACAAGCACGAAACGGCTCGCCGCGTTCGGCGGCGCATCGCAACGGTGATGAAGTGGGCGATCGCCCAGGGGCTGCGCGAAGACAATCCGGCCGGCGAATCGATCGGCCAGGCGTTGCCGCGGGTTGAGCGACGACGCGCCCACCAGCGGGCATTGCCGTACCGGCAAGTGGGCGCCGCACTCCAGCGGATCCGCAATGCGGAAAGCAGCCCCGGCGTCCGGCTGGTGCTCGAGTTCATGGTGTTGTGTGCCGTGCGTTCTGGCGAGGCGCGGTTGGCCACCTGGTACGAGGTGGACTTCGCGTCGTCCACCTGGGTGATCCCGCCGGAACGGATGAAGAACAAACGCGAGCACCGGGTGCCACTTTCCGACCGGGCCCTCATGGTGCTCGACGAGGCGCGGCACATCCGGAGAGGTTCCTTGTTGTTCCCGTCGCGAGTGCGGGGCAGGGCGGTGGACAGCGGGACACCGGTGAAACTGATGCAGGACTTGCGCATCGACGCGGTTCCACACGGGTTCCGATCCTCGTTCCGCGACTGGGCATCGGAACAGACAGATACACCTCACGCCGTGATGGAAGCGGCACTGGCGCACGCCATTCAGAATCAGGTGGAAGCGGCCTATGCACGGTCTGACCTCCTCGACCGGAGGAGGACGCTGATGCAGGAATGGGCGGACTACTTGGTGAGCACGGCGAATGGCATCTGAGCAGAGAAGCGGCGTCAAGAGGGGAAAAACGGCGAAAAAACGGGAAATGTTCCCCCATTTGTTCCCACATTAAATCGCTACGTCGGCATCGTCTTCAAGCAACAAGACGCGGTCGGGATCGGCATTTTTTCAATAGGTTATGTCGGTTTTGGGCAAGCGTCGCACGCTCATTTTGTTCCCACACGAGTACCACCATGTATCCGGCGTTTGGCGACCTTGCGCGCTATATGTAGTGTCGTAAGGGAGCTCCCAATCACAATATATAGGCAAAAGGCATGTAACCGCGGACGTGGTGGTCGCGTGCCTCTTTGCGGGGGTTGGCGCCTGGGGGGCGAAGGTGACCGTTTCACCCAATCCCACCTATGCATCCGAGCTGTTCGGTGCGGGCCATGCCGCCATCACGTACCCAGAAGGCATGACACCGATGGTGACAATCACCATCCCGAGGAATGTCGCTGCGCGGACTGCGGACGCCACTACGACCCCGCCCACCATCGCTTGCCCAGCAAGGAACCACGATGGTTCTGTGGAAGTTACGTTCACTCTGCTCGCCGGCATGTTCGACGGCAACGTCACCGGCCTGATGTGGGACCCGGCGGTCGGCGGACCCGCTGCCAGTCCTAACACCACGCCTCCTGTGGCGGCCACTTCCGCGGTTGCATCGATCGAGAGTGGGGGCCGCAAGGGCGACAGCCACATCACGATCAAGATTGAGGAAGCGACGGAAACCGCAGCACCGGCCGACGGGCAAACCGCGCGCTCAAACGAGAACACCGCGACATACCAGTCCGGCAGCGCCGAGACAAACCCCGTCTGCACGCCAACCGCTGATCTGCTAAGCCAGACGATCTCTTTCGCCTTGCCGAAGCTCGTTGGCCTTGGAGCGCTCGCTGGCGCGAACGCCAAAGAGCCTGAGAAGACGGTTTGGTCCCGGGCGGAGTCCAGGATCGTGAGCGGCGCGTTCACGGATGGATTCCTCACCGGCGGCGCGCCTCACTTTGTCGCCGCAGTCGTCAAGGCGCGCGACTCCGTGACCTTGGCGATTGAAGCCAGTGACGACGGGATGAAGACCAACGCCCAGAAACA
>VXPR01000190.1:0-405 GCA_009839405.1 Gammaproteobacteria bacterium | reverse complement strand
TGTTTAAGATCACTGTATTCATACCTTCGTCCCTGTCTACAATCGCCCTCTTGGACTAGGCGTACAAGGGACTCATGGCGTTCAAGAGCGTCAAGGAGAAGAACAAGGCCGGCTACGTCGAACTGGCTACTGTCACGGTCACGACTATGCAACAGGCGACTCCTGCCATGGGCGCAACCAAGGCGGAAGCGACCTACATGTTCAACGATGGGACCGCTGACCGAACGATCAGCACGATCGCCAAGGCTGCGAAGGCGGCAACGTTCCACAAGCTCTACGACCTGGACGGCGAGTCGATCGACGAAGGTTTGCGCGGGACGCTGACCGTGAACGCGATGGGCACGCGGGACCTCTTCAACGAAGACGACATGCTGTTCATCGACTACGACAAGAACGGCAAGATGG
>VXPR01000492.1 GCA_009839405.1 Gammaproteobacteria bacterium | reverse complement strand
GGTGGATGTGCGCCGCAACCACCCCTTCCAGCGCAACCGCAAGTACCTGCGCGAAAGGGTCTCGGAGAGCCTCGGGCTGCTCTACGCCACGCACTATCCCTATCGGCAATACGACACGGCGCGTGGCGTGCGCAAGTCGCCGCTTTACGACAGGCTGCGATCCATCGGCGCGTGCCACGGCGAGGTCGCGGGTTGGGAGCGGCCCAACTGGTACGCACCGGAGCCGAGCCAAGCCCGTTACGAGTACAGCTACGGACGACAGAACTGGTTCGAGCATTCCGCCGCGGAACATTGCGCCGTGCGCGAACGGGTGGGGCTGTTCGACCTGTCCTCGTTCGGCAAATTCCGGTTCCAGGGCCCCGACGCCGCAGGGGTGCTGAATACCGTCTGCGCCAACGATGTCGACGTGCGCCCAGGCCGCATCGTCTACACCCAGTGGCTGAACGAACGGGGCGGCATCGAGGCGGATCTCACGGTCACCCGACTGGCGCAGGACGACTACCTGATCGTCACCGCCGCAGCCACGGAAGTGCGGGACTTCCACTGGCTGCAAACGCACGTCCCCAGCAACGCTCGCTGCGTGCTGACCAATGTGACGTCGGCCCTTGGCGTGATCTCGATCATGGGACCAAACGCGCGCGCGCTGCTGCAATCGCTGACTCCGGACGATCTCTCCCACGCGGCCTTCCGCTTCGCGCGCAGCCGGGAGATCGAACTCGGCTACGCCGTGGTTCGTGCCTCGCGGATCACCTACGTCGGCGAACTCGGCTGGGAGCTCTACATCCCGACCGAGTTCACGGCCGGCGTTTACGACACCATTGTCGCCGCCGGCGAACCGTTCGGCCTGGCCCATGCCGGCTACCACGCCCTCGATTCGCTGCGCATCGAGAAGGCCTATCGCCACTGGGGCCACGACATCACCGACGAGGACACTGCGCTGGAAGCGGGCCTGGACTTCGCCGTGAAGTTCGACAAGCCGGGCGGCTTCATTGGGCGCGAGGCGCTGCTGAAGGACAGGGAAGCGGGACCGCGCAAGCGGCTGTTGCAGTTCCGCCTGACGGACCCCGAGGCCCTGCTTTATCACAACGAACCGATCTGGCACGACGGCGCCCTGGTCGGTTACGTCACCTCCGGTGCATACGGCCACACTCTCGGTGGCGCCATCGGCCTCGGCTACATCGAGACGGCCAAGGTGCCGGATCCGTCCGCAGGGGCTTTCGCCATTGAGGTAGGTGGCACGCGCGTTCCGGCCGAGGTCTCGGCAACGCCGATGTACGACCCCGGAAACCGACGCATCCGCTGCTGACGAAAGTGTGCGTCGAACTTTCCGAGGCTTGCGCTATAGGAGGCTCCACAAGCGAAGGTGCATCGGGGCGAACGCGGCGTCGTGCCCTTCCCGCGACACGGCTATAGCCCGGCGGCTTCCAGTATGTCAGGAACGTAACGCTCCCAACCGATCGCCATGATGTGTATGCCGTGGCACATGGGAGCGACGGCGCGGACCAAAGCACTCGCGGAGCGAACGCTGGCCTCGGCGGGATCGGCGCTGCGCGCAAGTTGGTCGATCAGGCGCTCCGGGACGACGACGCCGGGGATTCGTTCGGTCATGTAGCGCGCTTGCCGTGCCGACTTGAGCACGATGATGCCGGCCAGAATCGGGACATGGAACGCCTCGCACCGCGCCATGAAACGCTCGAAACTCGCCGGCTCGTACACGGCGTTGGTTTGAAAGAACTGTGCGCCGGCGGCGATCTTGCCCTCGATCCGCGCGACCTCCTTGCCGAGATCAGGGACCTCGACGTTGGTTACGGCACCTCTGTAAAAGCACGGCGAACCATTGAGGGCATTGCCGGCGAGGTCTCTGCCGGCCTCGAGACTGCGCGATGCACGCAGGATGTCCTCGGCACCGAGATCGAACACCGCCTTGGCATCAGGATGGTCGCCTCCGGAAGGCGGGTCGCCGGTCATGCAGACGAGGTTTTCGACGCCCAGCGCATGCGCGGCGAGCATGTCGGCTTGGATCGCCAGTCGATTGCGGTCGCGCCCCGTCATCTGCAATGTCGATTCGATGCCGCGGTCGCGAAGCAAGTGCGCGACCGCAACCGGCGCCATGGTCAGCCGAGATGCGGCCGAGTCGGTCAGGTTGAAGGCCGCAGCGTGCCGCCGCAAGGACTCGGCCGCCGCGAACAGACCGCTCGCATCCGTACCCTTGGGAGGGTTCAGCTCGACCGTAACTGTGACCGCATTGCGGCTCAGCGATTCGGACAGACGGCTCACTGGCCGCGTGCATTCGCGCGCCCATGCGGGCGCGTTGGCAGTTCGCTACGCGAACTGCTCGCGAGCTGCGAAGGCACCCTCACCGCAATCCCCATCTCGGGACGGAATCCACAAGCGCGTTCGACGCCCGCGTTGGGGACGCAACCGGACGCCACTGCCATTACGACTCCAGCCCGCAATGCTGACAACGGCGGACGCTAGCCCGTCCCCTTGTGTCCTGTCAACGGAATGCACGGCAGCTCCCAATGGGCCAGACCTCCCCAAGACGAGCTCGCCCTGGAAGCAAGACTCAGGGAGAAGGTCGCAGGGACTTGAGATAGGCGCGCAGGTGCGGGCGCCAGTCTGGGGGTTGGATGCCGAAGGTGCGCGCCAGATGGGTGGCGTTCAGGCGGGAGTTGAGAGGACGCATGGCCGGGGTTGGGTACTCGGTGGTGGGGATGGCGCGCACTTCGGGCGCTTGTTCGATCAGGCCAAGCCGCTCCGCTTCCTTGACGATTTGGCCGGCGAAGCCACACCAACTCACAGTGGGTTCGGCGCTGAAGTGGTAGGTGCCCCAGAGGTCCTCCCGGTTCGCTGTGCCTAGGCAGATGGTGCGGAGCGTCTCCGCCACCGCCTTGGCGGGAGCCGGGGCGCCGATCTGGTCGTCCACAACGGTGAGTTCGGGGCGTTTACGGGCCAGGCGGAGCATGGTGTCGACGAAGCTCGTGCCCAAGGTTCCGAACACCCAACTGACGCGCAGAATGATGTGGCGAGGGGCGCCGGCGCGCACGGCGCGTTCGCCGAGTTCCTTGGTGCGGCCATAGACGCCCAGGGGACCCGTGGGGTCGTCCTCGCGATATGGCGCGCTGGATTTGCCGTCAAAGACGTAGTCGGTGGAGAGATGAACGAGGGCCGCGCTAAAGTTGGCGCAGGCGGCGGCGAGGTTTGCCACCGCTTCGACGTTCACCGCATGGGCGGTTTTTTCGTCGTTCTCCGCGCGGTCCACGGCGGTGTAGGCGGCGCAATTGACAACCGCCTGAGGCTGAATTCGCTCGACTGTGCGCGCCACGGCCGCGGCATCCGTGATGTCGAGATCGTCGCGGCTGAGACCGATGGGCTGGAAGGCTTTAGTGCCTAGGCGGGAAAGCTCCGATCCAACCTGGCCGGCGGCGCCGGTTACGAGGACTTTCACGGCAGCTTGTCGAGATACTCGTTGAGGGTTGGGTTTTGCCGGTCCGCCGCGGAGACGGTGGGGTCCGCAATCGGCCAGTCGATGGCCAAGGTCGGGTCGTTCCACAGCACGCCTCGGCCATCGTCCGGCCGATAGTGGGCGGTGCATTTGTACTCGAAATCCGCCACATCGGAGAGCACGCAGAAGCCGTGTGCGTAGCCAGGCGGGATGAATAGCTGGGTGTGGCTTTCGTCATCGAGAATCACGCCAACGTGCTGCCGGAACGTGGAGGAACCGGGATCGATGTCCACGGCCACGTCAAACACGCGCCCTCGACTCACCCGCACGAGCTTGCCTTGCGGCTCCCGCTCCTGAAAGTGCAAGCCGCGCAACACACCACGCCGGGAACGGGAGTGGTTGTCCTGCACGAAGTCCTGCGTGAGCGCAGGATGCTCGTCGTAGCGCTCCTTGCTGTAGGTTTCGAGCAGGAAGCCGCGCTCGTCGCCGAACACCCGAGGCCGAACGATGACGACTCCGGGCAATGCTGTGGCCTCGACTTCCATCTAGCTGCATTCCGTGCCGTCGCGGTGGGGGACGTAGCATGGCACAGCGGCCGTCGCATACGCTCCCTCTGGCGCTTGTTCATGCGAGTTTCCACCCCGGCTCATCGGGGGCTTGACCCACAGCAACCCCCCTCCGATGATCGGCGTGGAGTTCGTTTCATGGGCGGTAGTCAGGAAAGTGGCAGTTGATGTCGGCGACGTAGCACCGGATTTCACCCTCGAGACAGCGAGCCGGACGCGCAGCGGAACCCTGAGGCTGAGTTCGCTGCGAGGCCGGAAAGTCGTGCTGTTCTTCTACCCCGCTGACCACTCGCCTGGGTGCACAACCCAAGTCTGCGCGTTCCGCGACGCCTATGAAGAGCTAGTCGGCCACGGTGTCGAGGTCGTAGGTATCAGCGGGCAGAAAATCGCGTCGCACGAACGCTTCGCCGGCAGCCAGGCACTGCCGTTCCCGATTGCCAGCGACCCCGGCAACCTCGTGCGCCGCGAATACGGTGCATCCAAGTGGATCATTCCGTGGCGCGTGACGTACCTCATCGACGAGGACGGCATCGTTGCCGACGTGTACTCCGGCATGGTTCGACCCCTCATGCACGTCGAATACGTGAAGGAGTGGATTGCTGGCTCGGCGGCCTAGTTTCCGGGCCGCGGGATTTCCACGGCTGGACTAACCGCACCTGGAAGGCTCTCGCTAGCGCCACCTTAAGGGCGCGTCGGGGGGGGAGAGAAGGCGACAGCGGTGG
>VXPR01000005.1 GCA_009839405.1 Gammaproteobacteria bacterium | reverse complement strand
GTGTTTGCGGCGGCGGTTTTTTAACTCCGTGTGGTTTTTGCCTATAATCTTTTTTGCTCCCACCAAAACCCCACCCCGCCCCCGCCCCGGCCCCGCCGGGACGGGACAAGCCCGTCCCCTGCGGTCCTCGACCTGCGCCTGTTCCCTGCGCGTCGGCGGGAGGGCGTGCTGGTACATGAAAGCGGCGCGTGCCGTTTCGCACCGCAGCCATGGAGGAGTACGCGCCTCAGCCGGCGTTGAGCGTGTTCGACACCGCCTTCGCGTCGAAGGGCCAGTCGTGCTCGGCATTGCCGACGATGAGCACCGGGACGCGGTGCGCGTAACGGTCGAAGGTTGCGTCGTCCTCGGTGACTTCGATCGTGACGAGGGTGTGGCCGGCGGCGTCTGGCATACTCGCGAGCCAAGCGAGTGCCTCATCGCACAGGGTGCAGGAGGCCGTCACCACCAGTTGCAGTTGCGGGCGGTTCATTGTCGGAAAGATCCCTCTTCGCCGCCACGCGGCTCGCGTCGGGTGACGTAGATTACCCGCTGCCGACCGCTGGCGAGGCGCATTGGCGACTATCTGCATCCGGCACCACCACGGCAGTTCGCGTTGCCTTGCCGGCGGTGCCGGCAGGACACCTGATTGCCGCCAGTTTCGCGAGTCCTGACACCGACGCGCCGTTCCGCTTCGTGCTCAAGGCGCGGGAAGCTATGGCGTCCACAGGCCATTTCGGCATGGTCGCAGGCGCGGATGCAGCGCTCGGCTGCGACGGGGTCGATGTGCTGGTGGACTGCTTCGTCAGTCGTCGCCCTCTCGCCGCCGGGGCGCTGGTCGTTGAAGTAGATTCGCCAGCCGTCCCGCGCACTTACCTGCTGAATGTAGTGGTTCGACCGGTGCAGACGATGCCGTGCGGAAGGCCAGGCGAGGTCGCGCCCATCGCCCTGCCAGCGTTAAGCCAGACCAGCTTGCACGAGAGCGTTCGCGGCGGCGCCTGCTCCCCGACATGCGTAGCCATGGTGGTTCGCTCCCGCGTAGCCGATGTGAGCCACGAGGCCATTGCTGCCACGACCGCGCACTGGCCCAGTCGGATGCTTGGCGTCTGGCCGCAGAACCTATGGGCGGCGGCGCGACACGGCGTCGTTGGCGGCATCGAGCTGCTGCACGACTGGCAACCCATCGGCAGCGTGCTGGAGGCAGGTTCTCCCGTCGTCGCCAGCATCCGCTTCGAGGCCGGGAAACTTGCGGGGGCACCACTGCAACGTACGTCGGGGCATCTCGTTGTGTTGCGTGGCATCCGTCACGGTCGGGTGCTTGTGCTGGATCCAGCTGCGCCCGATGGCAGCGTCGAACGGAGCTACGACGCGTGCGAGTTCGCCAATGCGTGGCTGCGTCACCGCGGCGCTGCTTACGTCTTTGCCGATGGCCGGCTATCGTAGGGGCCGTGAAGTACCTGATCCGCTTTCTGTTGCTCATGCTCGGCGTCGCGCTGACGACACTGGGGCTCGTGTATTGGCAGTCGCGCGGGTTTTCGTTGGACGGATTGCTCCTGTTCGACAACGGCTGGCGCCCGCATCCCATCCACATCCTGGCGCTCGGCATCAGCTTGATTCCGCCGTCGCTGTGGGAGATCTTCGTGCTTGAGGCAGCCGCCGCCAAGGCGGCCCGCGAACGCACCGATGCCGCGCTCACGCCGCGAGAACCGCTCGGTGATGGCTGACGACACTAGGGAAGGGCGGGTGTACATCCGATCGGTGGTAGGCGCCGACCGGCGCGAGGTGCTTGCGCTCGCACGCGAAAGTCGCGAGACCCACCACCCGTGGATCGCGCCGCCGCTCACCGCGCACATGTTCCGCCAGTACCTGCGCCGCATAGAGCGGGGCGACCACGAGGGCTTCGCCGTGTGCGTCAAGGCAACCGACGAGATCGCTGGCATCATCAACATCAACAATGTCGTGCGGGGCTCGTTCCTGTCCGCCTCGCTCGGCTATTACCTTGGCAGCCGTTTCGTCGGCAACGGCTACATGGTCGAAGCGCTCACACTGGTGAAGCAGCACGCCTTCAGACGCCTGGGCCTGCACCGCATCGAGGCGAACATCCAGCCCGACAACATCCGTTCGCTCAATCTGGTGAGGCGCTGTGGGTTCGTCCGCGAAGGGCTTTCGCCGGCGTATCTGTTCATCAATGGGGCGTGGCGCGACCACGAGCGCTGGGCGGCCGTTGACGACCGCGACACATTGAGCCGCACGGACACGTGGCGATGACTTCCGAGACTTCCGCTCGGCGCGCAACCGACGGGCCAGAGCGGCACCCGTTCGGAACCTGGCCATCCCCGGTCGATGCTGAACTCGCGAGCGTAGGCGAACTGCGTCTCGGCGAAGTCCGGGCGGACGCCAGCGATCTGTATTGGATCGAAGGCCGTCCCGACGAGGCAGGGCGCTCGACCCTGATGCGCTGCCGGCATGGCGAGACCGAGGAACTGACGCCAGCGCCGTTCAATCCGCGCAGCAGAGTTCATGAGTACGGCGGCGGTGCGTTCTGCGTGGCCCCCGGCGTTGACGACGACTCCGGGCGCGTCTTCTTCGTTCATTTCGCCGACCAGAATCTCTATGAGGTAACGCGCGGCGACGAGCCGCGTCGCGTCACCAATGGCGACAGCAGCGAGCGCTTTGGCGACCTGCAATGGGACGGCGCCGGAGTGCTAGCGGTGCGGGAACTGCATCCGGCGAGCTCCGACGAGGGCGCCGAAGCGTGCAACGAACTCGTGCAGATCGATGTTGAGAATGGTGCGGTCACGGTGCTGCACACGGGTCACGACTTCTATGCCAGCCCGCGTCAGTCCGACCACGGGCGGCTCGCGTTCCTCGCCTGGGATCACCCGAACATGCCGTGGGATGGCACGCAGCTCTTCGTCGCCGACCACACACCCGGTGGGGCACTCACGAACGTCACCACCGTCGCTGGCGGCGTCAGCGAGTCCATCGTGCAGCCTGAGTGGGATGGCGAGAGTCTCGTCTTTGCCTCGGACGCCGATGGCTACTGGAACCTTGTCGCATGGGACGAGACCGGCATCGCCCAAATTCTTCGCGACGACGCGGAGTACGCTGGCCCCGCGTGGGGCCTTGGCAGCCACTGGTATGTCGTGGCGGCACCGGGATTGCTGGTTGCGCGGCGGGTGGAGAATGGCCGCCAAAGCCTCGTCATCGTCGATCGCGAGCGGGGTTTCGCGAGCCCGGTGGCCGCGCCGTACGACTCATTTGGCGGTCTCGCCCGCGCCCGTGGCGGCGTCGCCTGCGTCGGCGGTCGCGCCAATGCTCCGAGCGAACTCGGCATCATCGACATCGCGACCGGGGCAGTCGCGGTCGTGGCAGGTGGCGGCAGGCTCCCCGTATCGGAGGGGGTCGTCTCCGCCGCCGAGCGCATCACCTTCCCGTCCACGCTCGGCGACTGCCACGCCTGGTTCCACCCACCGCGCAACGGCAGCTTGCAAGGCGCGCCCGGCGAGCGACCGCCGCTGTTGGTGATCACCCACGGCGGCCCCACCGGCAGCGCCTCGCCGGACCTCTCCTGGCGCACGCAGTACTACACCTCGCGCGGCTGGGCGGTGGCGAACGTGGACTACGGCGGCAGCACCGGCTATGGCCGCGCCTATCGGCAGCGACTCGAAGGCGGCTGGGGCGTGGTGGACGTGGACGATTGCGTCGCCTGCGTGCGCCATCTCGCCGCCCATGGACGCATCGATCCGGCTCGAACTGCCATTCGAGGTGGCAGCGCCGGCGGCTACACGACCCTCGCCGCCCTCGCCTTCGCCGACACCTTCCGTGCGGGTGCCAGCCACTATGGAATCGGTGACCTCAGGGCCCTTGCCGGCGACACGCACAAGTTCGAGTCACGCTATGTCAATCGCTTGGTGGCGTCGGACGACATCGAACGACGCTCGCCCATCCACCACGCAGACCGGATCGACTGCCCGGTGATTTTCTTTCAAGGCGCCGAAGACCGCATCGTGCCACCCAACCAAACCGAAAGCATGCGCGCCGCCCTCGCAGAACGCGGCGTGCCCGTGGCGTGTCTCCTGTTCGAAGGGGAAGGGCATGGCTTCCGCCGTGCCGAGAACATTCGAGCTGCAATCACGATGGAGTACGCCTTCTTCGCCCGCGTGTTCGGCTTTGCCCAGCCAGACGATGCGCCGGCCTTCGAGATCGAGAACCTGCAGGGCGCTTCACGCCGCGGCGCCACCTCACCAAACGTGCAGGGGCCATGAGAGTCGCTGTGCTCGCCGGCGGCAAATCGGCCGAAGCGGAAGTCTCAAGGTCGTCCGCGACGCAAGTCGCCGCCGCGCTCGAGGGGCAATCTTTCGACGTCGAGATGATCGAACTCGACAGTGGCTGCATGGACGCGTTGCGCGCCTTCGCTCCGGACGTGGTGTTCCCGGTGCTGCACGGGCCGCCCGGAGAGGACGGCACGGTGCAGGGAATGCTCGCCATATTGGGTTTGCCCTATGTCGGCAGCGATGTGCGCGGGGCGGCGGCATCGATGGACAAACACATCGCCAAGGCGGTGTTCCGCGCCGCTGGCCTTCCGCTTGCGGAGGACCTCACGCTGCCGGCCCGCACCGATGTGCAAGTTGGTGCGGAGTTGGTGCGCCAGCGCTTGCCTGGCCCAATCGCGATCAAGCCGCGTAGCCTAGGCTCGGGACTCGGCGTGACGCTGCTGCCGGATGGCGGCGACGTTGCGGACGCTTTGCGTACGGC
>VXPR01000575.1 GCA_009839405.1 Gammaproteobacteria bacterium | reverse complement strand
GCGCCACAAGAACCGTTGCCTTCGGACAACGCTTCTTGCCCCAGCCCAAGCCGTCTCCCTGCTAGGCTCGCGCTATGGCAATGGCAACGGCGACCTCACGATGGCAACGGCGACGGAAATCGTCGGCAAGCTGCGGCGCCTGATCGAGAGCCGCTTGCAGGCGGCGTGGCCGGCGTCCCTGCTCGGGCGCACCAACGCCGTGCTGGCGGTGGGCGCTTCGGCCATTGCCATTACTGCGCTGGCGGCGCTTTGGGGATTCGTGGTGGTGCCCATCTCGGATCGCTCCGCCGACGACGAGGCGGGGCTGGTCGTGCTCGCCGCCAAAACCTGGGTGGAACTCAGCCCCGAGGCACGGCCGTACTTCGAGATCGAACTGCTCGAGAATCACGACCTCATCATCAGCGCCAACGCGCGCGACCTGCCTTTCGTCGCCGACGGCAACGCCTATCACGACCTCATCGAGACCAAGCTGTCGCAACGCGTGGGGGAGGTCGTGCGACTGATGGAGAGCGATGGCCTGCTGTGGGCCAGCGTTCCGATGGGTGGGCGCGTCATGCAGGTGGGCTTTTCCTCGCAGCGACGCGACGTGCAGCCGCTGGTGGTGGGCCTCGTGATATTCAGCACCGGTGCGCTCATCGTCTTCATCGGCTCGGCGCTGATCGTGCGCCGCCTTGCCGGCCCGCTTGAGGTCATGGCGCAAGCGGCTGGGTCGTTTCGCGGTGCGGAGGGTTTCAAGCCGCTGCCGGAGGAGGGGCCGACGGAACTCGTCACACTCGCCTCGAGCTTCAACGCCATGGCGCGGGATGTGACGACACTGCTGTCGAATCGCACGACCCTGCTGGCGGGGATTTCCCACGACCTCAGAACGCCCTTGGCACGGATGCGTCTTGCGCTGGAGCTGTTGCCCGACGATGTGGATGCCCGCCTCGTCAAGCGTTTCGAGCGCAACCTTGCCGCCATGGACGAGCTGATCGGCGATGCGCTGCGGTTTGCGCGCGGCGCCGGGGAGGCGGCGCGGCTGGTGGAGTTCGAGCCCTACATCAGCTCCGTGGTGGCCGGCATCGACGAAGACCTCGTGGTGCACTGGCGCGGTGATGTGCCGAAGCGCGTGTACATTGCCCCCGGCGCGCTCGAACGCGTGCTCGCGAATCTGATCGACAATGCGCGCCAACACGGTAGCGGCGCGGAGGTGACCGTGGACGGGGGCGAAGAGGTGTGTGTCCACGTGACGGATGTGGGCCCCGGCATCCCGCAGGCAGAACGAGAGCGGGTGTTCGAGCCGTTCTACCGCCTTGACGCGGCCCGGCGATCCGCGACCGGCGGCAGCGGACTGGGCCTCGCCATCGTCAAGCAACTGTGCGATGCACACGGCTGGCGCGTTGCCATCGGCGTTGCCGCGGGGGGCGGCGCGGATGTCAACGTGAGCTTGGCCGGCTCACTCGCCGGAACGTGACGGCATGAGGAGAGCGGCTTGGACAGTCCTGATTTCGGTCGGGGCGTTGATCGGCATCGTCTGGGTCGGCTTGCTGCGCGGCGAATTCTGGCTTGAGGAGGCAATCGAGGACGCCGGAACGAAGCGACTCGGCGTGCCGGTGGAGGTGAGTGCGGTGGATTTCGAACTCGCCGACCGGCGGGTGGAAGTGCTTGGCATTGAGGTCTCGAATCCGCCCGGAATCGAAGGTCCGCCGGCGCTCGCGGTGGGGCGGCTGGCGGTTACGCTGCAACTCGGGCGAACCGGGGACGAAGCGCTCGTGGTGGAGTTGCTCGAACTCGACGATGTGGTCGTGACGGCGGTGGTGGATGGCTATTCGGAGGGCGCTTTCACCAACATCGGCCGCATCGTCGAGCGCTCCCGCCGGGGCGCTGCCGCGCAACGGTCGAAGGAGGCGGCTGGCGCCGATCCCGGCCTTAGGGTGATCGTGGAACGGATGTCGGTGCGCGGTGGCCGCGGCGCGCTGGTGTCGCCCCTTGGCAGCACGGAAGCAGAACTGCCAGACATCCGCATCGAAGGCATTGGTGGCAGCGAAGGCGTCAGCGTCGATGAACTCACGGCCGAGGTCGTGGCTCGGTTGGCCGATCAGACCAACGAGGCGGTGGCACGGGAGATGATCGACAGGATCGACGTGGAAAACGTGGTGGAGCGAGTCAAGGGCAAGCTGGACCGCTTCGTGGACAGGTTGGCTGGCAAGGACGAGGGCGAAGACTCATGAGGCTGGACGGCGTCAGGCACCGCCAACCGGCGCAGTGACAACGAGGAAGCATGGACTACCAAGAGACGACCTATGAAGTCGAGGGCGCGATGGCGCTCCTCACCATCAACCGGCCGGAGAAGCACAACGCCATCTCCCTCGCCACGCTTGCCGAGTTGCAGCATTCCGTCGCTCGCGCTGGCGCCGACGACGCCGTGCGCGTGGTCACCATCACCGGTGCCGGAGGTCGCGCCTTCGCTTCCGGCTCCGACCTTAGCGAAGTGCTGCACCGGGACTTCAAGAAGGCATTGGAGCCCATCGTCCAGGGCCTCGCGGACCAGCTCGAACGTCTGCCCAAGCCCACCATCGCCGCCATCGACGGCATCTGCATGGGCGGCGGGCTGGAGGTGGCGCTCGGCTGCGATCTCAGGATCGCGACGCCCGGCTCGCGCTTCGCGACGCCAGAAGGCAAGCTCGGCATCATCCCCGGCGGCGGCGCCACGGCGCGCCTGCCACGCATCGTCGGCCGCGGCTGGGGCATGGAGATGATGCTGATGGGCGAGCCCATCGACGCCGAACGAGCGCTCTCCATCGGCCTCGTGACGCGGCTGGTGGAACCCGAAGAGCTATTGCCGGAAGCGCGGCGCATGGCGGAACACCTCGCGAGCTTCGCCCCCTTCGTGCCGCGCACCATGAAGGCGATGGTTCACTTCGGCATGGAAGCGGGCCTGGCCGGCGCCTTGATGTTCGAGAAATACGCCCAAGGCGCCCTGGTGCAAACCGAGGACAGCCGCGAGGGCATCACGGCCTTCCTGGAAAAGCGCAAACCGGAGTTCAAGGGGCGATAGGAGCCTTCGGAGGGAAGGCATTCTGCCTTCCCTAGCGCGCGCGAGCGCGCTGAACGCCGTTTCCAACCAAGCGCCTGTCGGCGCTAGGGAAGGCAGAATGCCTTCCCTCCAGGGGGCCCGTCCTTGTTCAATCGCTGTTCGCCGTGCGATGTGGACACCCGTCAAGCGCTGGCGGTCTGTGGGACTTCCGGCCGTGAACGGGCCTTCGGAGGGAAGGCACTCTGCCTTCCCTAGCGTGCGGGAGCGCGCCCACCCAATCCACATGCAACCCACGACATGGCAGCGCATGTCTGGTAGGTTTGCACGCCTTCGTCTTGGCACCAGCCGAAGCGATAGCAGCAACCACGATCAGGCACCTTCTTGAGGGGGACAAATGGCAGTTGAGAAGTTCAAGGTGGAGGCAAGCCACATCATGATGTTCGCCCGCGCAGTTGGCGATGCGAATCGGATCTATCACGACGAGGATTATGCCGAGGGCACCGAGCCCGGCAGCATCATCGCGCCGCCCACCTTTGCCCAGGCGAGCGCCCAGTTCGATCCGGACTACAGCCTGCGCCCGCCCATCGACGGCGACGGCTGGTTCGGCTCCGGCGGCAAGCCCAGCGGCGCCAAGCCCCGCGAGGGCAGCGGCGGCGGAGGTGGCGGTGGCGGCGGCGGTCTGCACGCCGAACAGCGTTTCGTCTATCACCGCCACATCCGGCCAGGCGACGTACTCACCGCTACCAATAAGCCGGGCAACACCTGGGAACGCGAGAGCCGCCGCGCCGGCAAGCTCACGTTCAGCGAGTCGGTCACCGAGTACCGCGACCAGAACGGCGAACTGGTCATCACCGCAACGGGCGTGGGCGTGCGAACCGAGCGTCCGGTAGATCAGGGCTGAGTCAGGCCCCCCAAGGAGAAATCGAAATGGCATTGAACGCAAGCGAGCTGAACGCCGGCGACACCTACACCGAACGCCTGGTCGAAGACCTCAAGCGCACCCAGATCGTCATGTACGCCGGCGCCTCCGGCGACTACAACCCGGTGCACACCGACGAGGTGTTCACCACCGAAGTGGCCGGCTATCCGTCGGTCTTCGCCCACGGCATGCTCACCATGGGCCTCACCGGCAAGATGCTCACGAACTACGTCGGCGACGGCCGCCTCACCGAGTTTGGCGTGCGCTTCACCAATCAGGTGTTCCCCGGCGACACCCTGGACGCCACCGCAACGGTAGTCGGCGTCGAGGACGGCATCGTCGAACTCAACGTCGCCACGGTGAACCAGAAGGGCGTGCAGGTGGCAATGGGGACCGCGAAGGCTCGGGTGGATTAGGCAGCGCTAGCCTATGCCAGCCCAAGGATGGCATCAGTGGAGCACGGCATTCGGCATAGCAGCGTGTTACGGGGGCGCGGTGGTGCTCGGACATGACGCTTGGCGAGTCGTAGCCGGGTTCGACAGCGAAGGTCGCGACGGGAGCACCGCCTCCCGTCCGACGCTCTCAGCGCCAGTTACCTGGTGCCACCCTCTTGACACGTGACACTTCATGCGATGCTCCAGCCCACGCGCCTGATGACAGTACCCGCGAAATCGCGCCCGCAACCAAAGGCAGCTGGCGTGTACGAGTGCACCGTGCAAGTAGAAGACCAACTGATCGACGCGGTCGTCAAGTTGGTTCCGAAACATGAGATCGTCCGCGAAGTCCTCTGCGCACTCACTGT
>VXPR01000059.1:3237-4739 GCA_009839405.1 Gammaproteobacteria bacterium | reverse complement strand
GGCTGCGAACGCCGCCAGCCATTCGTCCGATGTGCGTGTAGCGATGATGGCGGCGATCTCCTCGCCGAAGGCTTCGCGGTTTTGCCACATGAGCTGCGGCGTGGCGAAGCGCTCGTCGGCGAGGATGTGGGTGGCCTCCATGGCGGTGAACATGAGGTCGCGCAGGTGGTCGTTGCGCACCATATTGAACTGCAGCCAGCGTCCGTCGCTGGCCTGATAGACGCGGCCCATGCCGCCAGTGCGGTTCGAGGCTTCCCGATACGCCTGCATGTCGCCGCCGGCCATCACGCCACCAGCGATGCCGGCGACGCTCCACAGGCCGTTTGCCAGCAGCGAGGTGTGCACCATGCCGCCTTCGCCGGTGCGCTCCCGGTGCAACAGTGCGGTGACGATGCCGGCATAGATGGCAACGCCGGTGGGGTGGTCGCCCATCCCGGGCAGGCCCTGCGTCGGCATGGTTCCCGGTTCGCGCATGAGGTCCATCAGGCCGCTGCGCGCCCAATAGGCAAGCTGGTCGAAGCCCTTGCGGGCGCGCTCCGGGCCTTCCTCGCCGTAGGCGGTGAGCGAGGCGTAGATCATGCTCGGGTTCAGGGGCTTCAAGTCCTCGTAACGAGTCTTCAGCGACTCGCGCACGCTGTGCGGCTGGTTGGTGATGAACACGTCGCACTCGGCCACCAGCCGGCGCAGCACTTCCATGCCGCCTTCGGTCTTGAGGTCCAGCACGATGCTGCGCTTGTTGCGGCCGTCCATCTGCCAGAACCAGTGATTGCCGGCGTTCGGCGTGCCCGGCAGATGCGACAGGAGCCGGAGCATGTCGCCGTCCGGTTGCTCCACCTTGATCACATCGGCGCCGAAGTCGCCGAGCATCATGGCGGCGGCGGGAGCGGCGATGACCGTGGCGGCGTCGATGACCTTGAGGCCAGAGAATAGGTGGTTGTCCATACGTGGCCGAGTGCCGGTCAGGAGCGCTTTCGCAGCCGAGCCAGTTCGGCTTCGAGTTCCGCCATTCGGGCCGCCATCGCCTCGGTTTCCTTGCGCCGGTCTTCAAGCGTGAGTACCTTGCCGACCTCCGGGTCGTAGGGCCAAAGCCACCTGCCCTCGATGCAGAAATACAGCCCCAGTTCCTCGCTGAATGCGCCGAGCGATGTCGCCGGCGGCATTCCGACGCCTTCCGGCGGCGGCGTAAGCGCAACCGGCTGGTAGCTGCCATCCGTCAGGCGCCAGCAGCGCAAGCCCTCCGGAACGAGGAGCCGCTTGGCGTCGAACACCCAATACTCCGTCACGCCCATCGCCTCGTACAGCGCCGGCTTCACCTCGATGTCGCGCCTGCCCGTCTTCGGCGAGATGATTTCCAGCACGAAGGCTATCGGCGGCTCCTGCCAGAGCTTGTAGGCCTGGTGCAGGTCAAAGTCCTTTTCGTCCTTGCGATCTTCCGGCCGTGGGCGCCCCGCCGCCGCCCGGATGGCAAACAGGTCAGGGAGCGGTCGCTTATAAACAAGGCC
>VXPR01000059.1:2462-3227 GCA_009839405.1 Gammaproteobacteria bacterium | reverse complement strand
GTCCGGCAGCAGGTAGTAGTTTCGCGCGCCCTCCACCGGATACACATTGACATCATTCAACACCGCCGATCGATCGCCGAATCGACGCCGGAGATGGTCCTCGAGGCAAGCCGTGAGCAGGTTGCCGAGCCGACTGTGGAGCTCAGTCGGCATCGGCCTGCCGTCCCCGGTCGAGTAGCCATCGGGGTCGAGAGCGAAATCCCAAGGCCTGTAGTCGGGCGGGAGGTCGGGATGCTGGCGCTGACGCCGCACCACCGCCTTGACCTCTTCGCTCATGCCCACCGGGTACCCGGATGGCGCAACGCTGGGCGTCGCAGAAGGAGCCCTGAGCGTGGGAGACTTCGAGCCGCCTCCCTTCGCCAGAGCACCGAGCCCTGCCCTCTCTTGATCGTCCATGTTCCCACCGTAGCACAGGGCGTTTCCCTTTCTCACCACTCGTGACGCGCCGGGCCTACCGGCCTCAAACCCGCGCATATAGGAAGAACCATTTGCAAAGAGGGGCCAATCGGACATTGCCGCCACGGGTTGTACGAAATGGCGGAAAACCCGTGCGAAATGTCCTACGCCGCACCCAACCGGTTGATTGCCGCTACGCGAACGTGTTGACTTGGCATCCATGACGAGCGAGCAGCGCAATTTCGTGACCGCCGATTCGCCGGCGGAAACGTCCGTCCCGTCGCCAGACGGTTCAGGCGCTCTTTCCACCTTTCGCATCTGCGATTTCACTGGCCAGCTTGCCGGTGCCGGCGCCACGAAGTGGCTGGC
>VXPR01000059.1:0-2452 GCA_009839405.1 Gammaproteobacteria bacterium | reverse complement strand
CGAGGACCCGGTGCGACAAGGTCGGTGGGACATTCTGCGCGGCAGCCCTCCCTACAAGAACGGCGAGCGTGGGCTCGACCGCGGCGGCGCATTCAACAACCACAATGCCGGCAAGTACGGCATCACGCTGAACCTGCGCGACGAGCGAGCGAAGGACATCCTTACTCGCTTGATCGAAATCTCCGACGTGGTAAGCGAGAACTTCGCCAAGGGGGTGCTGGAGCGCTGGGGTTTCGGCTACGAACGGATGCGCGAGATTCGCGGCGACATCATCTACGTCTCCAACTGCGGCTTCGGGCATGTCGGGCCCTACAGCGACTTCAAGACCTGGGGGCCCATCGTCCAAGCCGTGTCTGGCCTCACCTTCACCAACGGCCTGCCCGGTCGCGAACCGGCCGGATGGGGCTACTCCTACATGGACCACACGGGCGGCTACTACATGGCCATGGCCATCCTGCTGGCACTCGTGCATCGCCAGCGCACGGGCGAAGGCCAGTGGGTGGATCTGGCCTGCACGGAATCCGCCCTTGCGCTGCACGGACCGGCCTTGCTCGACTGGACGGTGAACGGTCGTCCGAGCCGCCGCGACGGCAATCCGCACAGCAACCGCAACGCTTGGCCGCCGATGGCGCCCCACGGCATCTATCCATGCATGGGCGATGACGAGTGGGTGGCCATCGCCTGCCGCGACGACGGCGACTGGTGGCGGCTGGCGGGCCTCATTGCCGAGCCCTGGTGTTCCGAGCCGGGCTTTGCGGTCCATGCAGGGCGGGTCGCGAACCAGGACGCTCTCGACACCCATCTCGAACGCTGGACCTCAGGCCGCCCTAAGTTCGACGTGCAGGAGCGCTTGCGCAGCGCCGGCATACCCGTGGCGGCGGTGCAGAAGCCGCAAGAGCGCATTGATCTCGATCCATCCACCGAAGGCTTTGGCCTGTGGCCGACCGTCAAGCACACCGTGATGGGTGACGTCCGGGTGGATGGCCAGCCGGTGCACTTCTCCGAGACAGACTGGGAGTATCCGCGCTCCGGGCCCTGCCTTGGCGAGCACAACGAAGAGGTGCTCACACGCCTCCTTGGCTTCACGCCCGACGAGGTGGCAAACCTCGCCGAGGAGGGCGTGATTTGACGGCCCTAACCGGCTTGCGCGTGGTGGAACTTGCGAGCGAGCGCGTGGCGTTCGCGGCCAAGCTGCTCGGCGACATGGGGGCGGACGTGATCCTCGTCGAGCCGCCGGATGGCGACCCTGCCCGAGCCTATCCTCCGTTTCTCGATGACCAGCCGGGCGAGAACCGCAGCCTTTGGTGGTGGCACTACAACACCAGCAAGCGTGGCGTGGTCATCGACCTCGACCTCGAAGAGGGCCGGGGACGTTTTCGGCAACTCATCGCCAGCGCCGACATTCTGCTCGAGGCAGAGCCGCGCCAGCGTCTGGCTGCACTTGGACTCGACTACGACGACCTCAGCACGCTCCGCCCAGACCTCATCCACGTGGCGGTGACGCCGTACGGCCGGGGCGATGCCTTGAGCGACTTGCCAGCGACTGACCTCACCATCATGGCCGCTGCCGGTCCTCCGTGGTCCTGCGGCTACGACGACCATTCGCTGCCCCCCATCCGGGGCCCCATGCAGGCGTTGCACACGGCGCAGCATTTCGCGGTGATGTCGGTACTGACGGCGGTGCTGCATCGGCGGATCGCCGGCCAAGGGCAGTTCATCGACCTCAGCATGACCGCAGCCTCCAACGTCACCACGGAAGCGGCGTCCTATTCTTGGCTGGTGGCGGAGCAGACCGTGCAGCGCCAGACCGGTCGCCACGCCTCCACCCGCCCCTCCGGCGAGACCCAGCAGCTCTGCGCCGACGGCCGCTACGCCAATACCGGCGTGCCGCCCCGCGCGCCCAAGGAGTTCGCGGCGTTGCTCGCATGGCTGCGCGAACTCGGCTTCATTGAGGATTTACCCGAAGCCGTGTTCCTGGAGATGGGCGCAAGCTGGGAAGGGCCGTTCGAGCTCTCCAAGCTCGGCAGCGACGACGAGATCACCGCGATCTTCGGCGCCGGCCGCGAAGCATTGAAGCTCATCGCCTCCCGACTGCCGGCGCAGGACTTCTTCCTCGGCTGCCAGCGCGCTGGATTGGCCGTCGGCGTCGTCAACTCTCCCGAAGAAGCGTTCGAGGACGAGCACTTCAAGGCGCGAGGATTCCAAGTGCCCCTGCACCACGACGACTTCAACCGCACCATCACCTACCCCGGCGCCCCCTACGCAATGCGCGGCAGCCCATGGGCCATCAGCCGCCGCGCCCCGCATCTGGGCGAGCATGATGCGGAGGTGTTTGGAGAGATTGAAGAAACGAGCCGATCCTCGTAGTCAACACGGGCATCCGTGTAGCGAGAGTCACCGTAGGGGCGACCCTAGAGGTAGCCCCAGTGGGAAATCCACACAGGCTAATATA
>VXPR01000060.1 GCA_009839405.1 Gammaproteobacteria bacterium | reverse complement strand
GCCGTGGACAGACTACGGCTCCATTGTCCTCATCGCTCTTGCCATCACCGGCGTTGGCCTGCTCGAAGGCGTCGGCGTGGGGATGCTTGTGATGCTGGTGTTCTTTGCGGTGCGACTGAGCCGCGTAGATCCCGTGGCATCGCAATTCAGCCTCCACGAGCGACGCAGCAAGCGAACGCGACCGGTGCCGGAACGGACGATCCTGCTCAGCGAAGGAAAGCGGGCTCTCGCCTGCGAGCTGCGCGGCTATCTGTTTTTCGGCAGCGTCTCGCCGCTGATCGAACGTCTCGGCCGGATGCTCGACGCCACATCACGGCCGGCCTGCCTCGCGCTCGATTTCGCGCAGGTATCGGGCGTGGATTTCTCGGCGGCGAATACCCTGGCGAGATACATCCACCGAACCCAGACCGCCGGCGTGCAAGTGGTATTGAGTGCCGTGACGCCGGAGTTGCTGACGCGTCTCGAGCGCAATCTGCAGCCGGAAGTGTTCGCCGACGTGGCAACGGAAGCAGACCTGGATCGTGCGCTCGAACGCTGCGAGGACCATCTCATCGCGAGTTGGCGCGCAAGTGCAGAAGGCGACGACGAGCGCCGGTCGCTGCTGCTTGGACAGACTGCCACCGACATCCAACGTCACCTTGAACGTCAGATCGAGTTCGAGGAACTACTGGAACTGCTCGCGCCATGGACCGAAGCCCGCGAGTCCGTGGCGGGCGAGCAACTCACCTCCCTGACTTCCGACCTGCAACTCCTGGTGGAAGGCAAGGCTTCGGCGCTTGCGCCGGACGGCGAGCGTCAGCGGCAATTCGGTGCTGGCGACGCTATCTGGCCAGACAATGCCGGTGCCGCAACCCGGATCGTCGCCGAAGGCCCTTGTCGCACCGTATCGCTTGGCGCCAAGGCCCGACAGCGATTGGAAGAGCAGGACGCGGCGCTTTCCCTGAGGCTCTATCGCTACCTCCTCGCGACCCGACTCGACTGATGGGCAAGGACGTGTCCACAGGTGGCCGCCAACGAGGCCACTCGCCTTCACGCTCATGGGCTTGCAGGTTCTTGCGAGGCGCGCGGACGCGCTGGCGTGGGACGGCATCAGGGGTCTGCGATTCACAAGACCTGGGGGCGGTCCTTGGTCTTCCTTGCGGTTGCCACTCTGGTCACCCCGGATGGGTCGAGTAAGCTAGTCGCCGGCACACCGAGGGGCGGATGGGGTTGAGAACCAAGGCAACGGGCCGCATGGCCCTGGCGGCGGCCTTTGCGGTGTCGCTGCTGTCCGGGGGAGTTCCCTATGCCGAACGGGACCGTGCATCCGGGTGGCGGCACGTGGGCGGCGACCAAGGGCAAAGCAAGTACTCCGCTGCCGACACAATCACGCCGGCCAACGTCGGCGAACTGCAGGTCGCTTGGCGTTGGGTGCCGAACGAGGCGGCCCTTCCGCGCTACGGAACGCGCCCCGGCAAGTTCCAGGCTACGCCGATTCTCGTGGACGATGTCCTGTACGTGTCGACGATGTATACGAGGGTCGCGGCGCTAGACGCAGAGACTGGAAGCGAGTTCTGGAACTTCGATCCCCGGGCCTACGCGGGTGGGCCGAAGGGTGCGCGACCCGGCGGCTTCCAGCACCGCGGTGTCGCCCATTGGAACGACGGTGACACGGCGCGCATCTTCCTCAACAGTCGGGACCGCCTCTACGCGATCGACGCGCACACCGGGGCGCTGGATGCAAGCTTTGGCACTGGCGGCAGCATTCTCTTGACAGAAGGCCACGGCCGCCCTGTAAGTCGGGACGAGTTCGACCAGACGTCGCCACCGGTGGTGTTCGAGGATCTGGTGATTGTGGGAAGCCGAGTGCCCGATCAGGTGCAGCGCCGGTTCGACCCGCCCGGTACTGTGCAGGCTTTCGACGCTCGAACTGGCGAGCGGCGCTGGGTGTTCTTCACGATTCCGCAAGCGGGCGACGAGTTCGGCGCGGACACTTGGGAGAACGAATCGTGGCACTACACCGGCCATGCCAACGTCTGGGGGCTGATGTCGCTCGACGAGGAGCGGGGCCTGCTGTTCGTGCCAACCAGCACGCCGAGCGGCGACTACTGGGGAGGCCGCCGGCCGGGCGCGAATCTGTTTGCGGACTCGCTGGTGTGCCTCGACGCGCGCACTGGCGAGCGTCGGTGGCATTTCCAGGCGGTGCATCACGGGGTATGGGATTACGACTTCGGTGCAGCACCGAACCTCGTGACCATCACGGTGGACGGCCGCAAGATCGACGCGGTGGCGGGAGTTTCGAAGCAGGGATTCACCTACGTCTTCGACCGCGTGTCCGGCGAACCGGTGTGGCCGATCGAGGAGCGTGCCGTGGACACGAAAACGGACGTTCCCGGTGAGATGCTCTATCCGACACAGCCGTTCCCGACCAAGCCGCCGCCGTTCAGCGGCCAAGGCGTGTCACTGGACGACGCCAACGACCTCACGCCCCAAATCCACGCGCTGGCGGTGAAGGAGATGAAGCGGTTCAGACTGGGGCCGCTGTTCACGCCGCCAAGCCTCAAGGGGACCCTCCAGCGTCCGGGCACCCTCGGCGGCGCCACATGGGGCGGCGCGGCCTTCGACCCCGAGACAGGTCTCCTGTATGTACGGAGCTCGGAAGGGGCTGACACCAATCAAGTGTGTAGGGAGCAAGGCGACAATCCCGAAGTCGACGCCGCCTACAGCAATGACTGTCCCTACGGCGCAACGCTGGTGATGTTTCGTGGCGTGGAAGGAGCACGCGCCGCGAAAGCGCCGCCGAGCGCTCTCGGTCCGATTCCGCTCATCAAGCCTCCTTGGGCACACTTGGTGGCGATCAACCTGAACGTCGGCGAAATCGCCTGGAAGGTGCCCTTCGGCGAAGGAAATGAGGAGATCCGCAGCCACCCTCTGTTGAGCGGCGTCGAGTTGCCGAGGCGGCTCGGTACCCGCGGCAACGCCGGTCCCATGGTGACGAAAGGCGGCCTCGTGTTTCTCGGCGGCGGCGCACCATTCCTGTACGCATTCGACAAGAAGACAGGTGCGGAGGTTTGGCGCGGTGCCACGCGGTATCCTGTGCATGGCAATCCGATGACCTACCGCGCAAGGTCGGGCCGCCAGTTCATCGTCGTCGCCACCGGCGGCGGGAACGAGGCCGAGCTTGTTGCGTTTACGCTGGACGACTAGTTGAACAACAACGTCACCACATCCGAGCGCCTGCTCGATGACGCGGCCATGCAAGGCTTCATCCGCGACGGCTATCTGACCTTGTGCTCGGAGCTGCCGCGCGAGTTCCACGAACGGATGCTCGATGCGCTTGAAGACCTAGACGAAGGCGGTCCGCGCGGTCACAACAACCTCTTGCCTTGCGTCCCGGAACTCGCCCACATGCTGGACGAGCCGGTGATTCGCGGTGCCCTCACGTCCATCCTGGGTCCGGGCTACTACCTGCACTTCCACCGCCACGACCACTTTGCCTTCCTGAACGCGGCGCAACCGCTGCACAAGGATGGCGACAACCACTCGCACTACGCCGTCGATGGCCTCCGGCGCATGCACCGCACCCGTTACGCCATGCTGTTCTACTACCCGCAGGACACGCCCTTGGAGAAGGGCCCCACGGGCATCGTGCCGGGCAGCCAATACGTCCCCCGAAGGGCACTGGAGGCGGCACGGGCGAAGCTGAACGAGCTCAACAAGCAGGCGCGCGAGGAAGCCAAGGCGAAGTTCGGCGACGACGTGCTCGGCAGCGAGGAGGCGCGACGTTTCCACCGCGAGCGGCTAGAGCGCTTCCGCAGGGACAATCCGGCCATGTTCGCGGAAATGGCGAAGCTCGACGAACCGTGGGAGGCCACGAAGATCCCCCTTACCGGCGAGGCTGGTACCGTCACCATCACGCACTTCGACATCGTGCATGGCCGCCACAGCGCCAACGTCACCGACGAGCCGCGCCATATGGTGAAGTTCCTGTTCACGCGAGACCGAGACCCGGTGGCACCGTCGTGGCAGCACACGGGCGCGCCTTGGCCGGAGGACGAAGACCCGCTCGCGCCGGTGTGGCATTCGATGTGGGACTGGCATCGTGGCGCGGCATCGCCCCCGGTCAGTGGCAACTGCTCCCGCAGCCTTGGCAGCGATGACGACCGCATCGCCTTGGGGGCGGCCTACTCCCTTGGCATGGCGGCGGCACGCGGAGAGTCGGGGCTCACGCCGTTGTTCGATGCCTTCCTCAGCGACGATGTGTCCTTGCGAACCGTCGCCGCCTACGGCTTGGTTGCCGCCGGCACCAACGCCGCGCCGCGCCTTGCGGAAATGGTGGATGGCCAGGACGCGAACGGAACCGTGCGAGCGCTCGACGTCCTGGGCGACATCGGCCCGCCTGCCGCAATCGCGCTTCCCAACGTGCTCCAGGCGATGCAACACCAAGATCCCAACGTGCGCCGCTATGCCGTCGAAGCCGCCGGCACAATCGCCCAAGCCAATCCGCTCGACGCCACCGAACTGCTCGCCCCACTACAGGACGACGACGCCCTTGTCCGCCGCAACGCTGCTACCGCCGCGGCCCGGCTCGCTCCGAAACTAACGAACCCGGACACCCTAGTCTCTGCACTCGCCGACAACCTCTACTCCTGGCACCACCACGTCCGTGGCTGGTCCATCGAAGCCTTGCAGCGACTCAACTCCCCGGCAGCGACCCGAACCGCCCTGCGCTACCTCGCCCCGACCCCCTGGGCGGTCTCTAAT
>VXPR01000483.1 GCA_009839405.1 Gammaproteobacteria bacterium | reverse complement strand
GCTCGGCCTGCCACCCGGACAGGCTGCACTGAGCCTGTTCCTGTTCAATGTGGGGGTGGAACTCGGTCAACTGGCGGTGGTTGTCGCCGTGGTAGGGATTGGGCACCTTGCCTCAGGCCGCATCATACTGCCGTCGACGCTCGTGCGGGCGCCACTCTACGTCGCCGGGGGCCTCGCCGCCTTTTGGTTCATCGTGCGCACCGGCGACATCATCGCGCATGCCTGATTTGCACCAGAAGCTGCATGTTTCGTGGCGCGGCAACGAGGCTGCGCTCGGGCGCTCGTGCCAAAGGGAGTTCTGCGGGGCGTCGGAAATGATCTTGAGTAACTTCTTGAACTTTAGTGCTTAACTATTTGGTAGATAATATATTTATCTCGGCCATAGGGCGAGCTTGCGCGCCTTGGCGGGCGCGTCGGCAGTTCGCTGCGCGAACTGCTGGCCTGCGCCGTAGAACGGTGTTCGTAAGGGGCCATGCGGACGCGGACTCTACAGCAGTGGGGAAGGGCGCCTGCAAACCGAGGGTGGGCCAGGTACGGGCCGGCGATTTGCGGTCCGATCCAGGCGGGGCGAGGCAGTGGGGTCAAACCACCCTTCGCGACGTGCGCGATCGCAGTCGGAGGGCGCCAAGTATCCATGGATCGGTTGCGCGCTTTGGTGGCGAGGTCGTTCCTAGCGCACACTCGCGCCGATGCCATGGGCACCGATGGAGGTGCAGCTCGATTACCGCGTTGCCCCCCGTTCGTCTCGGGCATCGCAGCGTGTCCGTCGGCCGGGCGCGGGGCCATGTCACTAGCGACGGCGCACCAGACGCAGTGGCAGTGCCGCGAGACCCCGTATGACAGTTGACGGCCGGTAGCGGGGATCGCCCCCGTGCATCTCGATCTTGTCGGCGGCCCGCAGGACCTCGGCGAAGATCGTGGCTGCCTCCATGCGCGCGAGTTCGGCGCCGATGCAGTAGTGGATGCCGTGCCCGAAGGATGTGTGCCTGGGGCCCTTTCGGGCGATGTCGAAGACGTCGGCGTTGGCGAACGCCGCTTCGTCCCGGTTCGCCGAGCCCGTCAGCAGAATCACGCCGTCACCGGGTTCGATCACGTGGCGCCGCAAGGTGGACCTTGCCTTGGCAATGCGGAAGTCGGTCTGCACGGGACTGTCGAAACGCAGCATTTCGTTGACGGCGTCGTGCATTCGGGCGGGCTCCTCGCGCAGGCGCTGCATCTGTTCGGGATGACGCAGCAGCGCCAGCATGCCGTTGCCGACCAAGTTGGTCGTCGTCTCGTTGCCGGCGACCATGAGTACGCTCAGCATGTCGGCGGCCTCCGCCATGCTGATCTCGTCGCCTGCGGCCACCTGTCTGGCGAACGTGTCGATCGCATCGTCCCCGTCCGACGCCTGCCGACTTTGGAGCATCCCCGTGAAACGGCGTCGCATCGCGGCCCCTGCGCGATACGATACGCTGCGCTCTCTTGGCGTTGCGATCATCTCGAGCAGGCGCGCGCGTTGCGGAACCCATGTCGCCCAACGGCGGCAGTCTTGCATCGGGAGCCCAATCAGCCTCAGCATCACGCGCATGGAAAGCGCTTCTGCCACATCGGCGATCCAGTCGATCGTGCCGCGTTTGGCCGCCCGCGCCACGAGTTCGGCCGCGGTGCGCGTAACGGTCTCGCTCAACGCCGTCAGACGCGACCTCGCGAAAGCCCTGGCGGCCACCCGTCTCAACCGCGAGTGGTCGGGCGGATCCATCAGCAGGATGCTGTAGTCGTCCGGGGCGGGGCGGAGCACGCTCGCCTTCGGTCCGCGCCAGCTGGGGTCATTGGAGAACCGCTCGTGGTCCTTCGCGGTTGCGCGCACGTCCTCGTACCGCGTCAGCACCCAGCTTGCGAGGATCGCGCTGCGATGCACCGGGCTGCGGCGTCGAAGGGTCCTGTAGACCTTGTACGGGTCTTGAACGACGCCAGGCGACAGGGGTTATAGGTTGCGCCGCGGCGGGCAATCTCCCACAGCTCGACTCCACGCGCTGCGGCCAGCTTCCACCGATGGGTATTCATTGATTCTCGCTTGCATCGATGCTTCTTGGGACAGGTCCCGAGCCGAATGGTTCGGCTCGATGCCGTCCCGTCGCGGACATCGCCGCACCCGCGCCTTGGCAAGCGCCCAACCCGACCCGGCTCGAGCGGTGCGACCACATGATCGCGCGTGAAGTGCCGGAAGAGGCGGGAGAGCCGCCGCGCCGGCGTGCTCGAAACTGGGTGACCTCGACCACGCACAGCATGCGCCATTGCCGCGTCGCCCCGACCGTATCGCGGACTCCAACCTCAAGCCGACCGCCCTCCTGCTGCCTAGATGTGGGTTCCCGCAACGAGGCAACCCTAGCATCCGTTAGCCCTTGTTCATGCGCGGTCGAACACTTCATCGAAGGCCGATGCAGCCCGAATACCGCCGCAGGACCCATCCCGTAACCTGCTCGAAGCGGTGTTACGCTTGGCACAGTCAACCCGACTCGGGGAACGGGTATGTGTATGTGGGGAACCGGTCGATTCGCGCTGACGCTCGTGACCGCTGCTGTAGCAGCCGCGGCTCAAGCAGACGAGCATCCGAAGGCGCTGTTTGGCGATCTGCACGTCCACACGCGCTATTCGTTCGATGCCTACCTCTTTGGTACGCAAACCACGCCGGATGATGCCTATCGCTTCGCCAAGGGGGAGTCCATGTCGCATTCGGCCGGGTTCGACATCCAGCTTGAGCGGCCGCTCGATTTCTTTGCCGTTACGGATCATGCCTTCTACCTCGGCATGTTCTCCGCCTGGCAGGACCTCTCCCACCCGGACGCGGACAACCCCGAAGTGCGCAAATGCGCCGATGCCGACACGATTGAGGAACGATCCTCATCGTTCCGGGACTGCTTCGATATTCTGGACGAAGTGGGCCGCGCGGAAGACTCCCGCACCGCCTGGCAGGCGATTCAGGACGCTGCCAAGCGCCACAACGACCCCGGCAACTTCACCACCTTCATCGCCTACGAATACACCTCGTCGGACGAGGAAAACGAGGGCAACCTGCACCGCAACGTCTTCTACCGCGGCGAGGAAGCACCGCCGCTGCCGTTCAGCCGCCTCGACTCGCGCAACCCCGAAGACCTGTGGGCGTGGATGGACAACCTGCGCGACGAGAGCGGCATCGACGCGATCGCCATCCCGCACAACTCCAACGGCTCCGGCGGCAACATGTTCGAGCTCGAGAAATACGAGGGTGGGCCGCTCGACGCTGACTACGCCGAACAGCGAATGCGCAACGAGCCCTTGGTGGAGGTCACCCAGATCAAGGGCACCTCGGACACGCACCCCTTTCTTTCGCTGAACGACGAATGGGCGGACTTCGAGATCATGCCGTATCACGTGGCGAGTTGGGTGCGAAGCAAGCCGCAAGGCAGCTATGTGCGCGAGGCGTGGATGAACGGTCTGGCGCTGGAGCGGGACGAGGGCTTCAACCCCTATCGCTTCGGCGTCATTGGCTCCACCGACACGCACAACTCCGGCGACACGCTGGACGAAGACCGCTTCGTCGGCAAGCTCGGCAAGCTGGACAATCCCGCCTATCGGCGCGGCGCTGTGCCGGCCGGCGAGAGCGAGGCGGGCGACTCGACCTACATCAACAACTATTTCCGCACTTGGAGTGCCTCGGGCCTCGCCGGCGTCTGGGCGCCCGAGAACACCCGCGACGCCATCTTCGACGCACTCCGGCGCAAGGAGACCTTCGCGACGAGCGGCCCGCGCATCAAGGCACGACTGATGGCAGCCAATACCGGCGAAGGCGGCATTGGAGACGACGCCGCACAGTGGGTGATGGACAATGGCGTTGTGCAAGGCGCCGACCTGATCGCCGGCGATGGCTCGCCAGCGTTCCTCGCCTGGGCGATGGCGGACCCGGTCGGCACGCCGCTGCAACGGCTGCAGATCATCAAGGGTTGGGTGGACGATGGCCGCACCCACGAGAAGGTGTTTGACGTTGCCTGTTCGGACGGCCTGGAGGTGGACCCGGCAACGCACAGCTGCCCGGACAACGAGGCGGAGGTGGACTTGGAGGATTGCTCCATCACAGAGGGCCTCGGCGCTGCGGAGTTGCGCACGGTGTGGACTGACCCGGAGTATGACCCACGCCAGAGCGCCTTCTACTACGTTCGCGTGCTGGAAAACCCGACCTGCCGCTGGTCCACCTGGGATGCCCTGCGCGCCGGCGTCGATCCCCGCTCGGGGGTTGCTGCAACCATCCAGGAACGCGCTTGGACGTCCCCAATCTGGGTGGGCCAGGCCAGCGAATAGCGCACGCCTAGTCCTCTCGAGGATACTGGTTACCGATCCAGGGCGCGCTAGCGCGGTCTGAAGTCTGACCGGCTGCCAGGCGCCGTGTTAGGGTTCGCGGCTTTCCGAAAGGCGAACTTCCATGAGAGAGAACAAGGCGCTTGCCGCATGGCGGGCCGGTGGGCAGACGGTCGGCGGCTGGCTTTCGATTGGCAATGCCTACACGGCGGAGAGCATGGCCGGGCTTGGTTTCGACTGGCTGTGCATCGACTTGCAGCACGGCATGTTGAGCTACGACGATCTCACCTACATGCTGCCGGCCATCTCCACCAGCGACACCGTGCCGTTCGTGCGGGTGCCTTGGAACGAGCCGTACGAGATCATGAAGGCGCTCGACGCCGGTGCGTTCGGCGTCATCGTGCCGATGGTGAACAACCGCGAGGAGGCGGCCCTTGCCG
>VXPR01000410.1 GCA_009839405.1 Gammaproteobacteria bacterium | reverse complement strand
TCGTATTCCCAGCCGTGGTTCCAGAACATCGGCAGCGTGCAGCGCACCGCGTCCTCCCACACGTCGCGCTTGTCTCGGAAGCGCAGATTGAACGGGTGCAGTTCCGTGACGGAGGCGCCTTCGCCGAGGCCGAGTTCCACCCGACCGTCGGACACCAGGTCCAGCGTTGCGACCTTTTCCGCCACCCGCGCCGGGTGGTTGGTGGTCATCTGCACGATGCCGTGCCCGAGGCGGATGTTCTTGGTGCGCTGGCTGGCGGCGGCGAGGAACACTTCCGGGGCGGAGGAATGGGAATACTCCTCGAGGAAATGGTGCTCCACCTCCCATGCATAGTCGAAGCCGAGCGAATCGGCCAGCTCAATCTGCTCGAGGGAATTCTTGATGAGCCGATGCTCGCTGTCGGGTGCCCAGTCGCGCGGCAACTGGTGCTCATAGAAGATGCCGAATTTCACGGTGGTACGCCCCTCGTTTGGTTGTTCACCAATAGTCGCCGTGCCACGCGCAAACCGCAAGGGGGCGGCGCACGCCTCGATCAGAGCGCCCTGCCTTCCCTGCCCAAGGCAGTCGTTTCAGGCCGGTGGTGACTGGTAGGGCTCGTCCATTGGCACGAACTCCGCTTCTTGCCGGGCGGCCGTCGACCACTTCCTCATTGCATCGGTGGCGAGCAGCGCCTGTTGGTAGGCGAGGGCCTCCGCCTCGAGTGGCACGGCATAGGTCGCGAAGCGGGAAGCCACGGGCGCGAAAAACGCATCTGCGGCGGTGAAGTCGCCAAACAGGAACGCGCCACCTGCACTGAATGCCTGCCTCGTCTCCCGCCAGCGCGAGCAGAGCCGATCGATGTCTGCCTTCACTTCTGCCGAGGCGCCCTTGCCGGGGAGGGAACTGCGGATGTTCATGGGCATGGCGTTGCGCAAGGCCGCGTAGCCGGAATGGAACTCCGCCACCAGCGAACGAGCACGAGAGCGGGCGTGGGCATCCCTGGGCCAGACGCCCACAGCCGGAAACAGCTCGTGCAACCGTTCAAGGATGGCGATGGTGTCGAAGGTGGCGAATCCCCTGCCCGGCTCGCCCTCCCAAAGCACAGGGACGAGCCGGGTGGGCGACAGGTGCTCGATGTTGCGCTCCCAATCGTCGGAGTCGAACTTCACCATGCGCTCGGCGAAGGGAATGCCGAGTTCGGTCATGACGAGCCAGGGCCTCAGCGACCAAGACGAGTAGTTCTTGTTGGCAATGACGAGGGTGAGGTCGGTCATGGTGCCCTGCCTTCTCAGCGTTCTCGCCGCGCCCGCAGCATTCGCCGGAGCAAGGCAGTCAGCCCGAAGCCAATCACAAGAAGGAAGCTCGCGTTGATGGCCAGCCACTTGAGCTGGGTGAAGGTGGAGGCGGCAGTGACTTGGGTCGTGGAGATGTCCGGATAGCCCCCGAGCATGGCCATGATCTGGATGTTCTCGCCGAAGTCGAACACGGCCCCGGCGATGGGCACGAACGCGAGTGTGCCTAGGCGCTCGTTCGGGCGCAGCCGAGTGATGAGTCCAGCCAGGAGACTGAACGCCGCGATGGGAAACAGCATGTCGAGGGTGGCGCTGGCCCAGACATAGACGCGGCGACCCGCTTCGCCGTATTGCTCCATCGCCGCCATGACCTCGCCGTGGTCGTAGCCTTGCCGCACGTCGAGCATTTCGCCGCCGAGGGGAAGCGCCGGAAAGGTGGCAGCCAGAGCCACCGTAACGACCATCGCCACGATCAGAACCGGTGTCCTCGCAACGAACTGCAGGTATTGACGAACAAGCTTCACGCACGACCTCCGCTACTCGGGACGCACTTTAGCAACCGGACCTTGCCGCCTCCATGGAAGGGCGGCAACCCGTCCCCAGCAAGGGAGATGCGTTGCCTATCGCCTACGGTTCCCGTCGGCAGCGGGTGCGGCGTTCGTGGGCCCGGGTGATGGCGTCGGCGACGGAGATCAGCGTGCCGTCGTCGCAGGAGGAGCCCTCTTTTTTACGGAGCGCGGATGAGGCCCCTTCGGCGGTGGGGCTCAGAAGTTCCGCGCCAGCGGAACTTCCAACGCGTCCGCCAGGGCGCGCGAGCGGGAGGGGCCTCCCCTCGCTAGAGGAGCCGGGCGGGGAGTCGGCGATTTGCCACTTGGCGGTGGTGGTGCAGGGAGGCGTATAGGCGACGGGCATGTCTTGCAGGGCGGCGTGCAGTTCGGCCTTCTCTTTGCGGCTGGCCGTGCCGGTGCAGTGCCAGTTGCCGGGGCGGATAGCGGTGAACTCCAAGGTCGTCGCGTCGAAGGCGAAACGCGACAACGGCTCGCGCGTTGGATCGACGTGGTGAAGCTTGAGTTCGAAGTGCGGCAAGGTGGCGTAGTGGGCGTCGAAGGCGTTGGCGGCGCGGATGCGTTCGGCGATGTAGTCCTCCACCATGAAGGCGAGCAGGGCGAAGGACGATGCGCCGAGGGCGAGGGCGGCGACCAGCAGGCGTCTGCCGGTGAGGACTCGCGCCAAGGCAAGGGTCGCGACAGCAAAGACGGCTGCACCGGCAAGGCCGCAACCGAGCAAGGCGACGCCTTCGGTCGTGGAGGCAAGGCGCGCTCCGGCGAAGGCGCCAGCGACGAAGCCAATTGGCGTGGAGGCGATGGCCGCCAGTGCGCGGTTTATGCGTTCCCGGTCGGCCATCGGCCGCGCCTAGGCGTCGGGGTTTAGGCGCCGGCCTGCAACTCGCCCGAGAGCACGAAATCGTCCGGATTGGGCGCCTGGGACTGCTGCCAGAACTCAAGCATCGTGCCGGGCCAGTTCTGCGTCACCCGACCGTGCTCGTTCTTGTACCAACTCTTGACGTTGGGCGAGCCCCAAGCCATCGCCAGATTGCCCTCGTCGATCTTTTCGTTGTATGCGTCGTGGACGTCCGGGCGGCAGTTCATGGCCGCCTTCCCTTCGGTGAGTAGGAGCTTGAGGCAGCCCATGATGTAGCGCACCTCGCATTCGGAGAAGAAGATGATGCTGCCGTTGACGACAATATTGGTGTTGGGGCCATAGCAGAAGAAGAGGTTCGGGAAACCCGGCGCGACCATGCCGAGATAGGCGCGCGGGTCGGCACCCCAATGCTCGCGCAGCTCGACGCCGCCCTCGCCGTAGATCTTCATGGGGAAGAGGATGCGGGAGGCATAGAAGCCGGTGCCGTAGAGGATCACGTCTGCCTCCACCCGGCGCCCGGATTCCGTCTCGATGCCGCCGGGAACGATGCGGGCGATGGGGTCGGTGACGAGTTCCACGTTGTCGCGCTTGAGCGCCCGGAACCAGTGGCCGTTGTCCACCAGCATGCGCTTGCCGGCCGGGGGATAGTCCGGCACGCACTTGGCGAGGAGTTCCGGATCGTCCCCCACCATCGCCTGGACGTTGGCGGTGAGCAGCTCGCGCAGTTGGTCGTTGGCAGGGCTGATGGAGCGGTCGGTCTGGTTCCAGGCCGGGTCTCGCCGCACCGACGACAGCAACCCTTCCGAGGTGGTCCAGAACATCCAGAAGCGGAACCACTTGCCGTAGAACGGCACATGGTTCAAGAGCCAGTGCTTCCCGTCTGGAATGTACTCGTGGTACTCGGCCCGCGGCGCGACCCAAGGCGGCGTGCGCTGGAAGATGGTGACGCTCTCGGCTTCCGGTGCAATCTCCGGCACCGTCTGGAAGGCGCTGGCACCGGTACCGATGACGGCTATCCGCTTGCCCTTGAGGTCGTGTTCCGCTTGCCATTGTCCGGTGTGGAAGGCGATGCCCTCGAAGTCATCGCGACCCGGAATGTCGGGGAGCTTTGGCCGGTTGAGCTGGCCCACGGCGGTGACAATGGCGTTCGCCGTGACCGTGCGCTCGCCTTCCGGGCCGCGCACGGCTACGCGCCAGAGACCGTCGTCGCCATAGCGGGCAGAGATCACTTCGGTGTCGAGACAGATGTTGTCGCGCAACTCGTACTCGCTGGCGATGCGGTCGAAGTAGTCGAGCAGCACGCTTTGCTGGGAGAAGTGCTGCGGCCAGTCGTTGGGGGCAAAGGAATAGGAGTAGGTGTGGTTGGGGCTGTCCACGCGACAGCCGGGATAGCGGTTCTCGAACCAAGTGCCGCCGACGCCGGCGTTCTTGTCGAAGATGGTCCAGGAGATGCCGGCTTGCTTCAGCCGAATGGCGTTGACGAGGCCCGACATGCCGGCGCCCACGACAACGACGTGGAAGTCCTTGCGCGCCGCCTCAGGGATGTCCTCGAAGCCGTCCACCCGGTACGGGTCTTCGTTGACGAGCTTGAGCTCAGAGGTGAGGAACTCCACGTAGTCGGGCGAGAGCTCCGCGCCGATGATGAAGTGCAGCATCTCCTGCATGACTTCGGTTGCAGGTGCGGCGAGATCGGGGCAGCCGGCGTCGCGATGCGCCTTCAGGGCTTGGAGGGCCCGGGCGCGCATGGCGGCCTGATCCTCCGGCGAGACGCCGCCCTGAGGATCGCCGAAGAGCTGACTCACCGGACGGATGTCCCCCCGGATCAAGGAAAGATCGCCGGTGAGGTGCACCAGCGCGTTAATGAGCGAAGGCACATGGGCGTGCTCAAGCGCCGCCTCGATCTCGGCATCCGTCGCCGCCCCAAGGCCGCCCGAACTTCCTTCTGTCATAGCCCCTCCCGGGAAAACCACGCGAACCGCGCGATGCTACCCCACGAACCCACCCGGCGCAGGCCCCACCAGGACCCGCATGCGCCGCGCCGCCGCGGCATGCAGAGGAGTCGAGTGGGATCGGGGGCCGCCTGTCAAG
>VXPR01000101.1 GCA_009839405.1 Gammaproteobacteria bacterium | reverse complement strand
AAACCCCAATCCCTCTCCGTCTCGGGGGCTGGTATTTGTTTATAACACAAAGACCCCGGCGGGCCTAACCGCCCCGTGCGCGCCCTCGGGGGGGGTTGTATGTTTCGCTTGCGCTAAACTCCCAACGCGGTGCGTTCGCCCTCTTCCGCCATGTCTCTGGCACGCGTGCGCGCCCAGCCACAGCGGCGTCTCGTCGCCCTCGCTACGCACATTCATGAATAACCCGGGCAGGGAACGGCAATAGCTCCCGGTTCTAAAGCGGCTCTCGCTTATCGCCTTTCGATCCTTCCGAGCCGGTGTCTTGCGCGTTACGTTCAAGGCATCGCTTTGGCCACGAGGAGACAGGCGGTGAACGCATTCAAGCAAGTGGTGGTGGGCTTGGACGTGCATCAAGACAATGCGGCGCTCGTGCTTGGGCGGGCCTGCGAACTGACCGAGCCGAGCTGCATCGAGGCGGTGCACGCCTGCACTCAGCTTCATCACCAACACTTCGAGTATCCGGTGGGCTCGTTCCAGAACTCCGAGGAACTCGACGATGCCGTCCGCAAGCAAGCGTTCGGCTTCCTCGATCGGGTCTGCACGCCGCAGGGCGTCGCCAAGCACCAGGTTCTCGACGGTCGTCCGGCACACGCACTGCACGACTATGCCAAGAACCGCGCCGACTTGGTGGTCGTCGGCTCGCATGGGCGCAGCGGGCCGCGCGCGATGTTCGGCTCGACGTCCAACTCCGTGCTGCACGGCACGCCCTGCGACGTGCTCGCCGTACACCTCAACGGGCGTGGCCCGACGCCGCGTAACTACGAGCGCATCCTGGTTGCCGTGGACCTGTCCGACGAGTCGTTCGAGGTGCTCGAACATGCCGGCCGGGTGTCGGCGCACTGCGGAGCCGAGGTGACGCTGTGCACGGTGACCCACGACGCCATCGCTGAGCCGACGGCGCAGAAGCTTGACCACCTTGCCGACGCCTTCGGCGTCGATGAGGACGCGATCTACGCGCTGTCCGGCAACCCGGTGACCGAAATCCACGCGCTCGCGACCGACATCGGCGCGGATCTCGTGGTGGTCGGCACGCACGGCAAGCACGGCCTGCAACTGCTCGCTGGCTCCACTGCCAATGCCATCTTGCACGGCGCCACGTGCGATGTGCTGGCGGTTCGACTGCGGCAGCAATGAGGAATTCGCCTGTCGCGTAGCGTCTTCTGTTTTGCGGCCGTAGGAACGGGGCTAGTCCCGGCGCGCCCTGGTGGGCGCGTTGGCAGTTCGCTTGTGCGAACTGCTGTGCTTCGATGAACTGCTCGGTGCATTCGACACCGGCGGGGACAAGCCCCGCCCCTACGCGTCCCATGTCGAGTCTGTCCATGCATTCGACACGGGCGGGGACAAGCCCCGCCCCTACGCGTCCCGTGTCGAGTTTGTCCATGCATTCGAGACGGGCGACCACAAGGGTCGCCCCTACGAGGCACGGGCCGAGTCCATCAGTGCGTTCAAGACGGGCTTCGTAGGGGACGGGCATGTGCCTTCCCTCCGGCTCCCGGTATGCGTCGGTGCTTTTTTGCGCCTCGGTGCTACTCCCACTCGATCGTGCCGGGCGGCTTGCCGGTCACGTCGTACACCACGCGGGAGACGCCGGGGAGTTCGTTGACGATGCGGTTGCTGACGGTGGCGATCAGCCGATGCGGCAGTTCGGCCCAGTTGGCGGTCATGAAGTCGGTCGTCACCACGGCGCGCAGGGCAATGACGTGTTCGTGGCGGCGTGCATCGCCCACCACGCCCACGGACTTCACGGGCAGATAGACGGCGAACGCCTGCGCCACGCGGTCGTACCAGTCGGCCCGACGCAACTCTTCGATGAAGATCGCGTCGGCTTCACGCAGCACGCTCAAGTACTCGCGCCGCACTTCGCCCAAAACACGAACGCCCAGCCCCGGTCCCGGGAACGGGTGCCGGAACACCAGACTCTCCGGCAGCCCCAAGGCAAGCCCCACCTTGCGCACCTCGTCCTTGAAGAGGTTCCGAAGCGGCTCCACCAGCCCCAGCTTCATTCGCTCCGGCAGGCCACCGACATTGTGATGCGACTTGATGACATGCGCCTTGCCGGTGCGGGCGGCGGCCGATTCGATCACGTCCGGATAGATCGTGCCCTGCGCCAGCCAATCCACGTCCTTGATCCGCTGCGCCTCCCGCTCGAAGACCTCGACGAAGGTGCGGCCGATGACGCGACGTTTCTGTTCGG
This sequence comes from Gammaproteobacteria bacterium, assembly GCA_009839405.1. Lineage (GTDB taxonomy): Bacteria > Pseudomonadota > Gammaproteobacteria > Pseudomonadales > Azotimanducaceae > VXYL01. Next base: position 2,596 of record VXPR01000101.1, on the reverse strand, counting down.
GTTCGTCGACGCCGCTGAGCGCATCGAGAAACTCCTCCGCCGCGGCCACCGTCACCAGTTTCAGCGGCAGCGCATTCGAAGGCCCGAACGCGGCCTGCACCTCATCCACCTCGCCCTTGCGCAACAGGCCGTTGTCTACGAACACACAGGTGAGCCGGTCGCCGATGGCGCGAGAGAGCAGCGCAGCTACCACGCTCGAGTCCACGCCGCCTGAAAGCCCGAGCAGCACCTTGCCGTCGCCAACCTGACGCCGCACCGATGCGACCGCCCGTTCGACGATGCCGGAAGGCGTCCAGGTCGCCTCGCAGCCAGCAATGTCGCGCACAAAGCGACGCAAAATGTCGCTGCCGCTCTGGGTGTGGGTCACTTCGGGATGGAATTGCAGCCCGTACAGTCGCCGCCCCACATCCGCCATCGCGGCGACCGGCGCGTTGTCTGAGGCAGCGGCGGCGACGAAGCCAGGAGGAACCTCGGTCACGCGGTCGCCATGGCTCATCCAGACGTCGAGTTCCGGATCGAGCCCTGCAAAGAGGTCGATGCCCTCGCGAATGCGTACCCGGGCGTGGCCGAACTCGCGCTCTGTGGAGGGCACCACCGTGCCTCCCCGCTGCGCCGCCATGGCCTGCATCCCGTAGCAGATGCCGAGCACGGGCACGCCGCCTTCGAGCACCGCGTCGGGCACGCGAGGTGTTGCCCCGACAGTGACCGACTCCGGGCCACCCGAAAGGATGAAAGCGCTTGCGCCAAACGCCGTGAGCGCCGCCTCATCAACGTCGAAGGGATGGATCTCGCAATACACGCCGCACTCCCGCACCCGGCGCGCGATCAACTGCGTGTACTGGGAGCCGAAGTCCAACACCACCACGCGCTCCGGCTCCGCGCCGGTGGCGGATGGCGGCGAGCGCTCGGCCACCGTCAGAGGAACAGTCACGGATGCATCAGGGAACGGGATAGTTCGGTGGCTCCTTGGTGATCGCCACGTCGTGGACGTGGTTTTCGGCGAGGCTCGCTGCGGAGATGCGGGTGAAGACTCCTTCGCGACGCATTTCGCCGATGTCGGCACTGCCGGTGTAGCCCATGGCGGCGCGCAGGCCTCCCATCAGCTGCTGGACGATCGGGCTGACCGGGCCTCGGTACGGCACGCGCCCTTCGATCCCCTCCGGCACGAGCTTGCCGCCTTCGCTCTGCGGTTCCTGGAAGTAGCGGTCGCTCGAACCGTGTGCCTGATCCATCGCCCCGAGCGATCCCATGCCGCGATAGGACTTGTATGTGCGGCCTTGGTATAGCTCCGTTTCGCCGGGCGCCTCCTCCGTGCCGGCGAAGAGCGATCCCACCATCACCGCAGATGCGCCGGCGCTGATGGCCTTGGCGATGTCGCCGGAGAAGCGCACGCCGCCGTCGGCGATCACGGGGATATCCTCGTCATCCGCTGCGCCCACCGCCTCGGCAACCGCCGTGATCTGTGGCACGCCGACGCCCGTCACCACCCGCGTCGTGCAGATGCTGGCGGGGCCGATGCCCACCTTGATGGAGTCTGCACCCGCGTCGATGAGCGCCCGGGCACCTTCGGCGGTGGCAATGTTGCCGCCCATCACCGGCACGCGCGGGTATTTCTGCTTGATCCAGCGGATACGGTCCAGCACGCGTTCCGAATGGCCATGCGCGGTGTCGACGACGATGATGTCTGCGCCGGCATCCACCAGTGCTTCAACCCGCTCGTCCGTATCCGCCCCGGTGCCGACGCTGGCACCGACCCGAAGCTGCCCCAAGCCATCTTTGCAGGCGTTGGGGTAGGCCTGCGCCTTGGTGATGTCCTTCACCGTCACCATGCCGCGCAGGCGAAAGTCGTCGTCCACGAGCAGCACCTTTTCGATGCGATGCCGGTGAAGCAGCTCCGTGATGTTGTCGAGCGGCGCATCCTCGGCCGCGGTGATGAGCCGCGCCTTGGGCGTCATCACATCGGCGACGCGGGCCTCGAGGCGCGACTCGAAGCGAATGTCCCGCGCCGTGACGATACCCACCAGATCGCCGGAGTCCGCGCCTTGCGAGCCGTTGCCGGATGCGGCGACCACAGGCACGCCGGAGATGCGATGCTCCCGCGTGAGTTCGATGAGATCGCGCACGGTGGCCTCGGGGCTGATGGTGATGGGATCGCGGATTACCCCGGACTCGAACTTCTTCACCGCTCGCACTTCGCGCGCCTGCTTGTTGAGCGACATGTTCTTGTGGACGACGCCAATGCCACCTTCCTGCGCGAGGGCAATGGCAAGGCGTGACTCGGTGACCGTATCCATGGCAGCAGACACGAGCGGAACGTTGAGGAGGATGTCGCGGGTCAGCCGGGTGCCGAGATCGACCTCGGACGGGAGCACGCGCGAATAGGCCGGGAGCAGGAGCACGTCGTCGAAGGTCAAGGACTCGTGGGCGAACCTCAGCATGCGCGACTCCCAGCAAATCCGCGCATTATGGGCGCGTGCCGATGGGCTGTAAAACCCTCCGGGGGGGAAGGGGTGCTGTCTCACTTTGACTTACAGAGCCGTCCTCTGGAGGGAGGGCGCCCCGCCCTCCATCGCGCCCGCTCAAGGGCGCGCATTCC
>VXPR01000442.1 GCA_009839405.1 Gammaproteobacteria bacterium | reverse complement strand
CCCCTTTCCTCTCCACCCACCCACCCCGCCCCCTGCTCTGCCCGCGCTCCCCGGCCGCGCATGCGCGGGGCTGGGCCCCGCCGCGGCCCGCCGGGGGGCGCCCGACTGGATGATGTTCGAGTCCGCCGCCATCATGACCGTGTACGTCGAGTGCGTGCAATCGCTCAGCTACGACATTGGCGATCTCAACTTCGTCCTTTACGGCACCGAGCAGGGCGAGGACTCGGTTGCCAGCGCCATGGGGCGCATCGAACACCACGTCGATGCCGTGCTGTGGCGTCACGGCAAGCTCCGGGCGCTGCGCTGCGACCCCCTGGGCACGGAGGGGCGCGACATTCTCGTGGCCATCCACGGCCACCTACTCGGCGAACTGCGCGCCTGGCTTGAATCCATCATCTCGACGCTGCGCGATCCCATCGCCGCTTTGGAGAAGCGCGGCGAAATCGTTGCGCCCGGAGTCGTCAAGCTGCCGATCCAAGCCTCGTTCGTGACGCCGCCGCAGTTCGACGACCTCGAGCAGTGGGCGGAACGTTGCCGTGGGGCGCGAAGCCCATGAGGCCAACAGCGGGAGTTTGTCACCGCCCGCGTGCGCCACCACAATACGCGGCGCAGGTTGACGTTGAACGAGGTGTCGTTTGGAACCGATCGCAGTATCGCGGGTCTCCCGTCGCTGGGGCGCGAAGGCGCTGGCGGGCGCCGTTCTCGGCACCGCTTTGTGGCTGCTCGCCGGCTGCGGCGAGAGCAATCCAGAGGCCGAGCGCGCCGCCGTCGCCGCCACCGTGCCCATCCTCGAGCGGCTCGATGCGGGCGACTACGACGCCGTGCACGCCGCTGCCTCGCCCTTCCTCAAGGATGAGGTGCCGCACGACGAATGGCTCGCCGAAGTGCAGGCGCTGCGCGGCCCCCTCGGCGCACACGAATCCCGTGCCGTCGGCAACACCACCTACGTCAACAACCCTTGGGGCGCCCCCAAGGGCGAATACGTGATCGTCAGCTACGACTCCCGCTGGCAGAACGGCATCATCCACGAAAACCTCTCCATGCAGCGCCAGCCCAACGGTGCCTGGCGCCTCGCCGGCTACCACGCCCAGCAGCAATAGCGCGGGCACCCCTTCTTGGAGAAGGCGGAGCGCGCACTCCGCCGCGGAGAGGCAAGATGCAGAGCATCCCCGTGTATGCTCTCGCCGCTCTGCCACCCAGCCAACGCACAAGAACGCCCATGTCTTTCTCCAATGCCGTAACCATCGCCGGGATCGGCGAGACCGACTACTCCCGCGACAGCGGCCGCACTGAGCTCGCCCTTTCGCTGCAGGCCATCGGCGCCGCGCTCGACGACGCCGGCATCGCAGCGGCGGAGGTCGACGGCCTGATGAAGTGGTTCGTGGACACCAGCTCCGAGGCGGAGGTCGCCGTCAATCTCGGCATTCCGGACCTCGCGTGGTTCGGCGAGATCAACCAGGCCGGCAATGTCGGCGCACCGCTCGTGGCGCATGCCGCGGCGGCCATCCATGCCGGCCTTGCGAACACCATCGTCATCTATCGCGGCGTCAACGGCCGTTCAGGAAGACGCTATGGCCGGGGCGACGTGACCGGTCAAGGCGGACGTGGCGCCGGCGCGTTCACGGAGCCGTTTGGCCTGCTGACGCCGCAGCACGGCCTTGCCATGTCGACGCGGCGACGCATGTTCGAAACCGGCGTCACCAGCCGCCAGTTCGGCCAGCAGGCGGTGATCCAGCGCAAGCACGCCAACCGCAATCCACGCGCCACCTTCCACGACCGCCCGCTGACCCTCGAGGACCATCAGGAGTCGCGTCTCATCGTTGACCCGTTCCACCTCTTCGACTGCTGCCTCGAAAGCGACGGCGGCGGCGCGCTGGTGCTGACCCGTCCCGAACTCGCGCGGGAACGTCGCCCCGGCCGACCGCTGGCGCTGATCCGGGCCGCGGCACAGTCGGGGCCAGGGCAATCGTCGCCCGTGCATCGAACTGCCGCGCGCCTGTTCGCCATGGCTGGCCTCGAGCGTTCGGACATCGACGTCGTGCAAATCTACGACCACTTCGGGCCGTTTGTCCTGTTTGCGCTCGAAGACTACGGTTTCGTCGAAGATGCTGGTGATTTCGTGGAAGATAGCGGCACGATGTGGGATTCGGGCAAGCTGCCCGTAAACACCTCCGGGGGCCATCTTTCCGAGGTGTACCTGCAGGGCATGAACCATCTGATCGAAGGCGTGCGCCAAGCCCGAGGCGAATCCACGAGCCAGGTGCCGAACGCGCGGCTTTCCTTTGTGGACACCGGCATCGGCACCGGCGCCGTGATCCTCGAACGGAGCGACGCATGAGCGACTGGACCTTCGAACGCCCGCCCGACCTCCCCCTGCCGCAACCGTCCGAGGAGTCGGCACCGTTCTGGGACGCCCTCAAGGAACGCCGCCTGGTGCTGCAGAAGTGCGCGGTGTGTGGCGCGATCAGCCACCCGCCCCGTGCCAAGTGCGGCAGTTGCGGTGCCATGGAGTTCGTCTGGCTTGCGTCCGAAGGCCGCGGCGAAGTGCATTCCTACGTAATCACCCACCAAGCCGTGCATCCGGCCTTGCGCGGCTACACGCCGTTCGCCACGGTGGAAGTGGCCCTCGACGAAGGCGTTCACATCACCTCCAACCTCATCGACACGCCACCGGAGCAAGTAGCCATCGGCCAGCGGGTGGAGGTGGAGTTCACGGATGTGGGGGAGGGCGTGGTGCTGCCGACGTTCCGCCGCCAGCAAGGGGAATAGCGCCCCGAGAACCCCGGCAGCAGCCCTCAAGCAAGGGCCGGTCCTCGGCCGGAAGGCATCCGTAGAATCGTCGCATGTTTCCCACCATCCCAAACCCCCATGCGCTCGTGCTGTTGCTGGTGACGGCGGCGGCTCTCTATCTCTTTAGTCAAGACAGGATCCGCCTCGAAATCACGAGCTTAGGGCTCCTCTCCCTCCTGGCCGTCGGCTTTTCGGTGTTCCCCTTCGAGGGCGTCGAGCCGGCTGGGCTGTTCTTCGGGCTCGGCCACGAGGCGCTCATCTCCGTATGCGCGCTTATGGTACTTGGACAGGGCATCGTCGTCACCGGCGCCCTCGAACCGGTTGGGCGGCTCTTGGGCCGCGCGTGGGCGCGGGTGCCGTTCCTGTCGTTGTTCGCAACGCTGGTCGTTGGCGCCGTGCTGTCGGCCTTCGTCAACAACACGCCCATCGTCGTGCTGCTGCTGCCGATCCTCATCAGCGCGTGTCTGCGCGCCAACGCCTCCCCCACGCGAGTGCTGATGCCGATGGGCTTCGCCACCCTGGTGGGCGGCATGGCCACCACCATCGGCACCTCGACGAACCTCCTCGTCGTGGCGGTGGCCAACGACTACGGCCTCGAACGCTTCGGCATGTTCGACTTCGCCGTGCCGGCGGCCATCGCCGGCGGCGTTGCCATCGTCTACCTGTGGCTGGTGGCGCCGCGGATGCTGCCCGAGCGGGGCATTCAACTGGCGGACTCCTCCACGCGCCTGTTCGACGCCCGCATCACGCTCTCGGAAGCGAGCAGCGTGGTTGGAAAGACGGTCGAGGAAGCCACCAAGGCGGTTGGCGACGGCATGAAGATCATCCGCATTCGCCGCGACGATCTCTCGCTCTATGCGGGGCGGAACGAGGTCCTGCGCGCTGGCGACCGCCTGCGGGTGCGCGACACCTCCACCCATCTCGCCAACTTCGCCCGCGCCATGAAGGGCACGCTGCAGCGTCGCGACAGCGCCGGCAGCGACGAGACGCCGGAGGGCCTGGCGATGGCGGAGGTGGCGGTGGTGGGCGGCTCCTCGCTGGACCGCGCCAACCTCAAGTCGTCCTCCTTCCTGCGCGACTACGAGCTCGCCGTGCTTGCCCTGCACCGCCGGGGCAAGGATGTCTGGCAGCCACACGAGGAAATCCAGGACGTGGTGCTCGTGCAGGGCGACGTGATGCTCGTGCAGGGCCCCCGCAACCAGATTCGGCGCCTGAAGCGCAACGGCGAGTTCCTCGTGCTCGACGCCACCATGGAACTGCCGCGCACCCGCAAGGCCAAGCTGGCGCTCGCGATCCTCACCGCCGTCATCGTGCTGGCGGCCACCGGCGTCATGCACATCGCGGTAAGCGCGGTGTTCGGCGCCCTCTTGATGCTCGCCACCCGCTGCCTGCGCATCGGCGTCGCCATCCGCGCCATCAGCCCCGCGGTCTTCTTCGTGGTGGCGGCAAGCCTGGCCCTGGGGGACGCCCTCGTGAAGACCGGCGCCACCCAATACCTCACCGACGTCTTCCTGTTCCTCACCGCCGGCGCCACCCCCACGGTGATCCTGGCGGCCCTGATGATGCTGCTCGCGCTCCTCACCAACGTCGTCTCCAACAACGCGGCCGCCGTCATCGGCACACCCATCGCTATCGGCATCGCCGCCCAGCTAAACCTGCCCCCGGAACCGTTCGTGCTCGCGGTCCTCTTCGGCGCCAACATGAGCTTTGCGACGCCAATGGCCTACAAGACCAACCTCCTCGTGATGAGCGCCGGCGGCTACCGCTTCAGCGAGTTCGTCCGCGTCGGCACCCCGCTCACGTTCCTGATGTGGGCCGTGCTCACCTTTCTTCTGGCATCAATGTACTTCTGACGACCGACGAGTCATGTGCATCTACGGCTAGGAGCCATCGCACTTCGCCGCTACGCGACGAAGTCCGACAGGCTGCTAGCGTCCCTGCACGCTCCCGGCGCCCCCCTCCGAGAAACGGCGAGGAACGCCGTGTTGGATGAACCGAGGAACGCGGAAGATTCGACCAGCCCCCCCTCCGAGAAAAGG
>VXPR01000546.1 GCA_009839405.1 Gammaproteobacteria bacterium | reverse complement strand
ACCCCGCCTACCTGCGTGGCCCGCGACCTTGGTGTATCAGACCCGGGGCGAGTAGGGGCGCGTGTTGAGTAGCTGACGCCCGCCCGCCTCGATGACGTAGGCGGTGCGGCGCCCGGGGTTGCAGTCGCCGAGGAATATGCGCTGCTGTACCGGAACGCCGACCACGCCGAGCGTGGGAACGCCGTCTTCGACCAAGGCAATGTTGACGGTGAACTCGCCGTTTCGGTTGACGAACTCGCGGGTGCCGTCTAACGGGTCCACCAGCCAGTAGCGCTGCCAGTGGCGTCGTTCGGCATACGGTGGCGGGTCTGACTCCTCCGAGATGATCGGCGTCGTGGGGTCGAGTTCGGCGAGGCCTTCGGCGATCACCCGATGCGCGGCCAGGTCGGCCTGGGTGAGGGGCGAGTCGTCGGCCTTGTCGGTGACCTCGAAGTCGGTGGCATAGATTTCGAGGATGGCGTCGCCGGCCCGCTGCACGATGTCGATGAGGCGTTCGTGCGAGTCGGTGATTTCGTTCACGGGCTCTCCTCGGGTCATGATCCGTCGGTGTCCACCCGCCGGCGAGCCTTCTTCAGCTCGGCGCGATGGCGCTTGTCACGCAGCCGGCCGGCGCGGGCGGAAGCGGACGGGCGTGTCGGGATGCGGCGCTTGGGAGCTTGCTTCGCCCCCTCGATGAGCGCGCCCAAGCGAGCGATGGCGGCCTCGCGGTTGCGCGCTTGGGTGCGGTGGGTCTCGGCGAAGATGACCACCTCGCCGCTGCCGGTAAGGCGGCTGCCAGCGAGGCGTTCGAGGCGCCGGCGCACGTCGGGCTCGAGACCTGCCTCGTTCAGGTCGAGGCGGCATTCGACCGCGGTTGCCACCTTGTTCACGTTCTGGCCACCGGGACCCGAGGCGCGCACGAACTTCCAGCCGAGGGCGCGCTCGGGAATCGCGATGCCGCCGATTTCGACTGCCATTGGTCTTGATCCGAATCAAGGGTTTGCTCGGCTTGTGTGCCGATGCGCTGCAATTGTCCCGCATTTCGGCGCCGAGGGCGGGGCCGAAGACGGGTGTTGCGCTAATGTGTGGGCAGCGCCGCAAGGTCAAGAGGTGCGACATGAACGACAGCGATGTGCACATTCCCCGCAACGCAATGATCCTCATCTCGCTCGTCCAGGGGCTGTTCCTGCTGCTGCTGTGGCGGGCCATCAACGATGAGTTCTGGCCCTATGCGACGCCGATGGTGAATTTCCCGCTCTGGACCATCGCCCTGACGTTTCCGACCTTCCTGCTGTTTGCGTTGCAGGCGCACGGCGTCAAGCAGCTCGTCGCCAAGGTGGCTGGCATCGTCGGCACATTTGCCATCCTCGCCGTGTACGTTGGCTGGCAGGCTTCTCCGCACGGAACGTTCATGGTGGAGTCGCTGATCGGCACGTCGGTGGCGACGCTGGTGCTGGCGAGCTTCTGCGCCCTGCTGCTGTTGCAGGCGTCGGCACGGGGCACGCTCGGAGAGGCGCAAGGGCGGCCCTGGCTGCGGGCGCTGAGTGCACTGACGGAGGACTACCCGGCACTCTTCGCCGCCGCGTGGCGGAACGTATTGGTCGGCTTGCTCTCGGCATTTGTGGCCGGGGGCGTCGCCCTGCTCCTGACGCTGTGGGGCGCGCTGTTTCGCGTCGTCGGCATCGACTTCTTCGCCGAACTCTTCGCCAAGGATTGGTTCCTGTTCCCGGTGCTATCGGTGGCGTTTGGCCTCGGCGTGTACATCTTCCGATCGCTGGACTCGGTGCTTGGCGGCATCGTGGCGCTGGTGGAGGGGCTCATGCGGCTGCTCTTGCCGCTTGGCTTGGCGGTGGTGGTGGTTTTCCTCGCGACATTGCCTTTCACGGGGCTGGCGCCGCTGTGGGAGACCGGCAACGGCACGGCGCTGCTGCTGTGGCTCAACACGCTGGCGCTGGTGTTCGTGAATGGCGTGTACCAGACCGGGGCGACGACGACGTATCCCCGCTTGGTACATGTGGCGCTGACGCCGGGCGTGGCATTGCTGCCGATCATTTCCCTGCTCGGCATGTACGGCCTGTATCTGCGGGTGGCGCAGTACGGCTGGTCGGTGGAGCGCTGCTGGGCGGCGCTGGTGGCGACGGTGCTGGTGCTGGTGTCGCTCGGCTACAGCGGTGGCGTGCTGTGGCGGCGGTTGGAGTGGCCCCGCACTCTCAAGCAGACGAATGCGGCCTTCCTGCTTGGGTTGCTGGCGCTCATGCTGCTGCTGAATACGCCGGTGTTGGACTTCCGGCGCATCGCCACAGAGAGCCAGTTCGGACGGCTCGCAGCGGGCGAACTGACCGCCGACGAGGTGGATTTCGAGTACGTCGCCGAGCATTTGGCGCGGCCGGGGCACCTTGCGACGCAGGCCTTGGCGAGCTCTGTCGAGGCGGACGATCCGCAGTTGGCGGCGCGGATGCGGGCCTTCTGGTCTCGGGGCGATGCCGAAGGCGAGGGGTTCTGGGCTGCGGTGACGGTGCGCCCGGAGGGCGTTGCCGTGCCGACAGACCTTGCGCCCATGATCGAGCAATCCGCGCGGGAGCTTTCCATCGGCGCCCACCATGCGGTGCTGGCGCGGGTGCAGCTCAGCGAAGGCGTCCATCAGGAGTATCTGTTGCTCGACGCGAACGCGAGGCCACCGCGTCACTTCTACGGTGTGTGCTTCTACCGAGAAGCAGACGGCTGGCGGCGCGCCGACATCATCAATCCGCGCGCATTTGACGGATCGGGGCCAGTCCAGTCGGAGCCGCTGCGGGTGGCTCCTCTAACCGTGGTTGAGCCGCCGCCGCGAAGATTCAAGATGCTCGATGTGGGCGGCCTGCGGCTCGCAGTGGAGGAGCCGGCCGCGGAGCTCGACTAGCCCTTCACGAAGGAAACCAAGGACCCTCGCTATGAGCTTGCGCCGGAGTTGAGAACACTCCCCTGCCGCGAGAAGCCCCCCCCTCCGAAAGGCGAGGCGCTTTTCGACTCCCTCGCAAGGGGGGAGTGACAGGAAAGTGCGCGTCACCACCGGTGTTGGGGATGCGAGGGGCTTCCTGTCCGGCAGGCTCCTAGCGCACCACCTTGACGTAATCCCCGGCCCGGGGCTCGCCGTGGGGGTGGCCGCCGTTCAGAAGCCGCAGGGTTTCTTCGGCGTGGCGGGAGATGGAGGTGCTCTCGGCGAGTGCTGCGTAGGTGTCGCCGGGGCGCGCGGCGATGACGTGAATGCGGTTGCGTTGGCCCCGGTGCACGTCCTCCGCAGACATGGGACGCAGCCCCTGCAGGGTGGCGACGAACGCTTCGCGGAACTTCTCCGGGTCGCCCTCGGCGCCGCACTCGCCGTTGAAGAGGAACAGGTCCCTGCCCTTGTAGATGATGCCCATGAGCTTGAGTGGCGTGGTGGAACCGGACGCGTCCACTTCCCCCACCCATGCCTCCCGGCCGTTGATCACCTGTTCGGTGCCGCTCAGGATGTCGTCGCGCTGCAAGACCTTGGTGGGGTATTCGCCGGGGCTTTCGCGCTTCGGCACTTCGTGGCGGGCCATGCGAATGGTGCCCTCGGTGCCGCTGCCGGGGGCCTTTCCGACGACTTCCGTTGAGTTGCTGGTGATGCTCCAGCCGGTTGGGAACTGCACCACCACGCGCAGGCCGCTGTGGAAGAACTCGCTGCCGCGAATGGCGCCGGCGGCGGCTTGGTCGCCGTACACAAGGCCCTCCAGCAGGCCCCAGAAATCTCCCACCGGCATGACGAGCCGTTCCGGGAGCATGTTCTGGGCATAGGAGACCGCATCGTGCAGGCGCTTGTCGTTCTTGGGGTGGCTGGAGAAGAGGCCGTGATAGTTGGCGCGCCGGTTCTGCACCTGCTTGGAGAAGAGCTCCTGATCCTTCAGCACCTGCACCACGTCGATCACCGACAGCGGGTTGTAGCCGGCGGTGGCCATGTACTGTGCGCCTAGGCGGTCGGCTTCGAGTTCCATCTCGCGGCCGTAGCCGGCTTGTTGCTCGGCTGTCAGGGCCTGCGACATGCGCATCAGTTCCGGTCGATAGGTGGCTGCGGCGGCGATGAAGCCGGCCGCCTTGCCGGCGAGGTCGCGGCGCTTTTGCTTCTTCGAGTGTTTTGCCACCACGTGGGCGATCTCGTGGCCGATCACCGCCGCGAGCTCGTCTTCGGACTTGAGGAACGCGAGCAGCCCCCGATTGACGAAGATGTAGGCATCCTCGGTGGCGAAGGCGTTGATGCCGGTGTCATCGACGACGACGAAATGGTATTCCTTGCCGGCGTCCGGGGTTTCGGCCAACAGGCGTGCGCCAATGGCGCGGACATACTCCTGCCACTTGCCATCGGCATAGACGGCGTGGCGCTCCACGAGCTCGCGGTGCATCTTCTCGCCTGGCCCGGCCGGCCAGCCGAAAGCGGTCAGGCCAGCGCACGCAACGCCGGCAAGCGCTAGCCATCGTGCGATCCGGGAAGGTCTCACCTGTGCCGCTCCTCGTGCTGTCGCTGCAGGAAAATGGCGCTGCGTTTCGTCTCCCTACACTGGATTGGAGTGCTAGCTTGCCCGTCTAGTTCCCGGCGGCAGCCGCGCTGCGGTTGCCGAAGCGGCGCCGGAAGCGCTCGACGCGACCGCCGCTGTCGACGATCTTCTGCTTGCCGGTGTAGAACGGGTGGCACGCCGAGCAGACCTCCAAGTGGATGTCCTCGCCGAGTGTGGACCAAGTCGAGATCTCGTTGCCGCAGCTACAGCGAGCCGTGATCGGACGATACTCGGGGTGGATGTCTGGCTTCACGTTTCTGCTGCCCGCCAATCCGGTTGAAAGGGGCGCGGAGTCTATTCGTGGTAGCG
>VXPR01000506.1 GCA_009839405.1 Gammaproteobacteria bacterium | reverse complement strand
AGGTTGGTGTCCATGTAGGCGGTGATGTGGCGGCTCGAGGTGGCCTTGGCGCGGTAGCAGACGGTGTATTCCTGGCCGCCGATGACCATCACGGAATGGCTGATCTGGGCGTGCCAGGGCTGCTCGGAGGACTCGCGCAGATTCACGCGCACAGCTCCATTGCGCACCTCGATGGAGTCTGTCGCGATCTCCACCGTGTTCCAGTTGTCGCGGAACTGGCCTTGGTTGTTGAAGGTGCCGCCGCTGGTGATGAGGTTTCCGCGTCGTGGCCTGAGCGCCGTCTGTTCCGAGAAGAACAGCATGTCGTTGCTGAAGAGCCCTTGCGGGTTCTGCAGCTGCAGGAAGTGCAGGCCGCCGTGTCTCGGCGCCCGGGCGAGGGTGACGAGGAACACTTCGTCATCACAGGCCGGCAGGTCGCCGGACTCGCACGCCAGGGTCGCGCTTGCCTTGCGCCCGTCCACGAACACGGTCGCGCCGGATTCGATGTGGCGTGCATTGAACCGCAGCGTGAGTTCGTTCGTGAGGAAGGGGATGTCCACGCCTCGGGTCTGCGCCTCGATCTCGCCGACGGGCCAAAGCGCCGGCTGGGCTTGGTCTGCGGTGGCGTTGATGCCGGCTCGCGCGGTGATGGTGAGGAGCAGGTCGCCGCCAGCGGCGTCGCTGACAATGCTCGCGCGGGTTAGGGCCAAGCGAGGATCGCCAGGCCGGTTGCGGTAACGCGACTTGCGGTAATCGAGCGCAACCGGTGTCGCCACGCCGTCTTCGTCGAACCGCAAGCCCTCTGCCTGGAGCACCACCGCGCCCTGATTTGCGGAGCGTTCGAGCGCCCCGAGCATGTGCGCCGTCTGGGCAAGCTCTGCGGTGTCTTCGTTCAGCGTCACCTGGCGACCGAAGCTGCCGGAGAAGCCGGTGCTGCCTTCGAGCACCATGTCCCAGATTTCGTCGGAAGCGCCGGCCAGGATCCACATGTCCCGTTCCGGGAAGCTGGTGTCCATGTTCACGAGCTGCAACAGGTCAATGATGTTGAGCCTGGCCTGGGGCGTGATCATCCAGCGCTCGTAGGCGCCGCGCCAGGTCGGTGCCTCCATGCCGGTCCCCGGCGTGTTGGTGCTGACGAGGAACGGCATGCGATGGCAGGCGCCGCAGGTCTGCGTACCGGTATTGGGCTCGGACGTGTCGTTGATGAAGTTGAACTCGAAGAAGCCATCTTGGGCGCTTTGGCTCAGTACGTTGTGGTAGGCGCGACTCGGTGCCGGTGCGAACGGCACGCTCAGGAGGTACTCGGCGAGGGCATCGCGGTCGGCGGCATCGAGCAGCCCCAGCTTGCCCTCGTCGTTGGTCGGACAGTTGCCAACGTCGCACATGGTGGTGGCCATGCTTCCGTCCACGAGCACGCGCGTGCAGCTTGCCGGGTCCTCGATGGAACAGTTGGGCTCCACCGGCGCGTTGATGGACTGGGTGTTGTTGCCGCCGTAGGGATCGCCCGGAATGCCGTCCCAGTGGTAGGGCTGGGTATCGCGCAGGCCCTTCGCCGGCATGGTCAGGCGGGGCGGAATCTGGGTGCAGCCGTCGACGTCGCAGACCGGCGTTTCGAGCACCCAGATGAGTTGGTCGGTGTGGTTGTCCGGGTGGCAGCTCTCGCAGGAGAAGGTGCCGGTGGAGGAAGCGTCGGCATCGTTGAAGGCCATGCGGCCTTGCTTGACGATTTCCGGCGTCGGGTCGGCGAGCGTGATCGTGCGCAGCAGTGCCGGGTTGGCAGTGTCGGCAAGGTTGACCTGCGAGACGGTGTTGGCGACGGCGTTCAACACCCATGCGTGTCGCAAGGCGCCGGTTCTGTCGGTCACCACCGCGACCCCGCGCGGCGTGGACTGCACCGAGATTCGGCCGAGCACTTCGCCGGTGTCGGCGTCCATCGTGAAGAGCTTGTCGGAGCCGGCGGCGGTGACCACCAGGGTGGAGTCGTCGGCGCTGATCTGGATGCCGAAGGGGGTCGCCAGCGCCTGTCCCGTCTCCGGGTGCGTGGGCGGCAGCGGTTCGAGATCGAAGAAGGTGGGCTCGCCGCAGCGAACCGAGCAGTCCACCCGCGTGATCTGGTTCAGGAAGGCGCGGTTCTCCATCTCGGCGAGGCCGTGGCCTTCGGTGCCGGCGCGGCCGTTCTCGACGTTGCGGGCGTCCGCCTGGGCGATGAAGACGCGCCCTTGGCTGTCGATGGCGAGGCCGTAGAGCAAGGTGCCCAAGGACTCGACGATCTGCTGCTGCCGATCCGTGCGGGTGTTGAAGACGAAGAGGTCCCGGTCCGGCAGTTCCGGGTTCTTCACGATGTCTGCGTCGTAGTGGGTGGAGAGCACGTTGTTGTTGGTGAAGACGTGCTCGACGGCATCGAACGTGCAGGTATCGCCGTCGATGTCGTCTTCGAGGCAGCCGGAAAGCTGGCTCTGGTTGTTCGACTCGAACGGCAGCACGAACAGCCGGTCGCCGTGAACGGCGAGCGCCCGCGGCTCCTGGGCGCGAATGGGCAGGTGTCCGGTCACCGAACGCGTCGCCACGTCGACGATGGCGACGCGGTTGGCCGGCGAGAGCGCCACATAGGCCTTGCGGCTGTTGCTGGCGAAGGCGATGCCCACCGGCTCGTCGAAGTTGGTGGCGTAGGTGTCGGCGTCGAGGTCCTGAACCGTGTGCACCACCTGATGGAAGGTTGCGCTGGCAGGGCGGGCGTCGATCACGCTCACCGAGTCCGAGACGTGGTTGACGACCCATACTTCCCGGCGATCGGGGCGCACGGCGACGCTCACCGGATCGATTCCGACATTGATGCGAATCACGACCGCGCCAGTTCTGGCGCGGATTACATCCAGCGTGTCCGCCGGCGTGTTGACCACATAGACATAGCCACGGCTGTAGGCGATGGGGTTCGCGTGGGGGCTCGCGAAGGTGGGGTGCCCCACATTTTCGCTGATGGCGAGCTGCACGCCGGCATTGGCGTACGCCGGGCCAGCCGAGACGAGCGCAGTGACGAGCCACAGCAAACCGCCACGGACGGGCGCAAGAAGCCGTCCGCCTGTGGGCTCGTCGCTGGCGATCGGCACCACGAAGCCAAGCCTTGAGAAGACGACCCCAAAACGTAGCACAGGTGGTTTCGAGTGGGCAAATGCGGCTGGCTGCGGTGTCGCCGACTGCGCCTCGCGCCCCCAGCGACTCGGCACCTTGAGGCTCGGTCGCATTGCCTCCGGGGGCGCAAGGTATAGTCAAGGCCACGCTCCAGGACGAGGTGCGGCGTTGCGAATCGGCTTGATGGGGCTTGGGCATGTGGGACGCCAGATCTACGGCTTGGCGCTGGCGCAGCCCGATTGCGAGGTGGTGGCGGTTTCGGACATCGGCCAGCCGGGAATCCTCCACCACCTGCTGGCGAAGACGCTGCCGAAGGGCACGTCGGTGCGTCTTGTCGGGAACTACCTCGAAGGCAAGGTCGATGGCAAGGCGGACCCGGTTGCCCAGACCCGCCTGATGGCGGCGGAACGGCCCGAGGAGATTCCCTGGGACCTGCTTGGTGTCAACTTGGTGATCGACGCCACCGGTCGCTTCCGCTCCGCCGAGGAACTCGCGCCCCATCTAGACAACGGCGCTCGCCGGGTGTTGCTCTCTGGTCTGCCGGAGGGCGACGTGGATCGGGTGGTGCTAGGTGGCGTGAACGATGGCGAGGCGCAGAGCGAGGATCGCATCGTGTCCGCCGGCTCTGCGTCCACCACTGCCCTTGCGCTGGCTCTCAAGGTGCTGGTGGACGAGCGACCGATCGTCCATGCCAGCATGACCACGGTGCATGCCTACACCGGCGACATGAGCCTCCAAGACCATGCCGCCAGCGACTATCGCCGCAGCCGTTCCGGAGCGCGCAACATCATCCCGAACGAAACGCTTGCGCCGAACTGGGTGGAGTGCGCCCTACCCGCCGTGCGCGGCAGGCTAAGCGGATTTGCGCTGAACGTGCCGGTGGGTGAGGGCTCCCTGCTGGATCTCACGGTGGCCTATCGGGAGCCGGCGCCAGAGCGGGATGTCGTCAATGGCCTGTTCGCCGCCGCCGCTCGTCGAGACCCGCGCCGCCTCGCCGTCACGGATGATCCGGTTGTCTCGTCGGATGTTCTCGGCAGCACGGAATCGATCTTGGTGGACATGCAAGGCACGCTTCGATCGGGCGGGCGGCTGGTGAAGGTGCTCGGCTGGCACGAGAGCCTGGGCCATGCCCGCAGCATCCTGGACCTGGCTCGCCTCTACGCTGGGCTCGACTCGGCGGCGGCTTCGGCGTAGGTGAGGGCAATCATGCGAGTGGCCATCAACGGTTTTGGGCGCATAGGCCGCGCCGTGTTCCGCATCGCCGAGCAGCAAAGCGGGATTGAGGTGGTGGCGATCAACGACCTCTTCGACGACGACATGCTGGCTTACCTGCTGACCTACGACACCGTGATGGGGCGCTTTGACGGCGGCGTGGAAATCACGGACGGCGAACTGGTGACGCCGCACGGTCGCGCCCGCATGGTGAGCGAAGCCGATCCATCGCGCCTGCCTTGGGGCGAGTTGGAAGTGGATGCGGTGGTGGAATCCACCGGCGTCTTCCGCACGCGCGAGCAGATCACAAAGCACCTCGATGCGGGTGCGCGCCGCGTCCTGCTTACCGTGCCGGCAGGCGACTCCATCGATTACACGGTGGTGCTTGGCGTCAACGAAGAAGGCTTGCTGCCCGAACATCTTCTGGTCTCCAACGCGAGCTGCACCACGAACTGTCTCGCCCCCGTGGCCCGGGTGCTCCACGACGCCTTCGGCATTCGCGAAGGCGTCATCAACACGGTGCACGCCTACACCAGACTCTTAT
>VXPR01000503.1 GCA_009839405.1 Gammaproteobacteria bacterium | reverse complement strand
GACTCTGTCGCGTCCCTCGCCCGTTTCGATACGTTCTCTCCTCCGGCCCTCGCGCGCCCCCCCCCCCGCCTGGTCGCCCCCCCCCCCCCTCCCCCCCCCCCGCCCATCACAAGTCCGACTTGCCTGCTATCGTTCGCGCCTTTCCGAACTGCGGAGGATGGTTGGTGCCGTTGACCGAACAGCAGAAGCGCAGCTTCGTGCGGGACGGATTTCTTCATGTTCCCGGTGTGGTGCCGTCGCGGCTCGTCGATCGGGCGCGGCGGGCGATCAATCATTCCGTTGGGTTGGGGATGGATCGGGACGACATGGTTCGGTTCAGTGCGCAGTCCTTTTGCATGGAGTTGCGGGAGGACCCTCGGCTGGTGCGGCTGGCGACGGCACCGGAGGTTTGGGCGCATGTTCGGGCGCTGGTTGGCGAGCGGCGGGTGGTAAAGCCGGTCAGGTGCCAGATTGCGCTCAGGTTTCCGCGCCCGGAAGGAACGCCACGCAAGCTCGATGGCCCCCACATCGATGGCTACCACACGCCGGAGAACGGGGTGCCGGACGACGGCGTGGTGCGGAACTTCACCTTGCTGCTTGGCGTGATGCTGAGTGACGTTCCGGCGCCGCTTGGCGGCAACTTCACCGTCTGGCCGGGGACGCATCGACGGATGGAGCGCTACTTTCGCGAGCATGGCGTGAACTCGCTGCAAGGCGGTTCGGTGGGGGAGATTGGCGTCCGGCTGCCGAAGCCCGCGCCCGTGATCGGCAAGGCTGGCGACATCGTGCTGGCGCACTATCAGGTGGCGCATACGGCATCGCCGAACCTGTCCGGGGATGTTCGCTACATGTGCTTCTTTCGGTTGGCCGTGCGCGGGTTAGACGAGCATCGGGTGGAGTCGATGCTGAACATCTGGCGGGATTGGCCGGCGCTACGGGAACTGGCGGAGAGGTCGTAGGGGCGACCCTTGTGGTCGCCCGTGTTTCATGTGATGTACGGCGTTGGCTTGCCCAACGGGGGCGACCACAAGGGTCGCCTCTACGGGGGGCAGAGTACGAACCGCCAGCCGACCGACTTGATCTGAGGATTTCTTGGGGCGAGGGGTCAACGTCCGTGCCATAGAAGATGCCCTCCAACTCAAGCCGGCAGGAGGCCCAAGGCGTAGTAGGAATCTACCGTGGCGCGCAAAGTGTCGTCGATGGTGTACGTCTCGAGGCCGAGCTCCGCCTTGGCGAGCAGGCAGTAGGAGCGGGGGGATTCGTAGGTGTGCTCCGCCGGGGCGTTGCCGTCCATCTCTTCGCCGCCGATTTCCGCCACGTGGGGATAGAGTTCCTTCAGGCGGGCCTGCATTTGCCATGTGTAGAGTTCGCCGGTGCGGTCGGTGGCGGAGAGGATGTAGCGCGAACCGTTCTTGGCCACCGTGCTTTCGGCGCAGAGGCGGTGGGCGCGGGCGGTGTCGCGCACGTCCACGTTGTTCCACAGCATCCGGCCGCCGCGGGATTTCTTGTAGGGCTTGCCGGCCATCATGTAGCGGATGCAGTTCTGCCAGCTCCAGCCCTGGTCGTGGTTGGCGCACATGAGCGGGCCGATGACGTGCAGCGGCAGGATGGCCATGGCGTCGAAGGAGCCATCCTCTTCCGCCACGGCATACATCATGCGTTCTGCGTTGGCCTTGGCCATGGCGTAGGCGATGTCGCGATTCTTCGGGATTTGCTCTTCCGTCCAGCGACCGCGATAGCCCTCGATGTTGTCCCCGCACCAGTCCTTCTCGGTGAAGACATAGCCTTCCGGGCGCGGATGGCCCACGGCGGCGAAGGAACTCGTGAAGACGAAGCGCTTCATGCCGCCCTTGCGGGCGGATTCGAGCACGTGCTCCACCTCGGTGAAGCAGCCGTCATAGACCTCCTGCGGCGTCTCGCGGTTGTAGCCAACGGCGGCGCCGGCGTGGATCACGGCTGCACAGCCGTCGAAGGCGGCGTCGTAGCTGCCGCGCTCGAAGAGGTCGCCGGCGCAGAGTTCCACGTGGCCACGCAAGCCTTCGCTGTTGAGGGCGAGGAGGTGGTCCACCTTGGCGGCGTTCGCGGGGTCGCGCACGCAGGCACGCACGGTGTAACCCTGCTCGGCACAGTCCCGGACGATCCAGGAGCCGATGTAGCCGCTCGCACCGGTGACGGCGATGGGGCCGTCGGCGGGGGAGACGGCGTGGCTGGATGCGGGGTTGGTCATTGAGGTGTCCTCGTTTTCAGGGCGTTGGCGGTGGTCGTAGGGGCGACGCTTGTGGTCGCCCGTGTAGGTGTGGCGTAGGGCGTTGGCCCGGCCAACGGGCGACCACAAGGGTCGCCCCTACGGGGCAGGTCAGGAGTGATACGTAGGGGGTGGTCACACGGCACCTAACCCATGATCTGGCGCCAAGTGGGCAAGTCCTTCACGGCGAGGTAGGCGTTGTGTTCCTTCGCTTGGCCCATGGTGGCGTTGGGGACGGTGCTGTAGTTGTGGCCGGGCAGGAGCAGCGTGTCGTCCGGCAGCGCCTTGAGCTTCTGCAGGCTGTGATACATCTGTTCGGAATCGGAGCCAGGCAGGTCCACGCGCCCACAGCCGTCGATGAACAGGGTGTCGCCGGAGACGAGGGTTTTGCGGATACGGAAACACTGCGAGCCAGGGGTGTGGCCGGGGGTGTGCAGGAACTCCACTTCCACCGGACCGATGGCGAGGCGGTCGCCGGAGTCGACGCGGACGAGGTCGGTTTCGGAAACGCCGGTGACCTTCTTCACGCCATCGGCTTCGCTGCGGTGCGTATAGACCTTCACGGGGCGTTTTTCGAGCAGTTCGACGACGCCGGCGATGCTGCGCCCGCCCATGCCGCCGCCGATGTGGTCCGGGTGGTAGTGCGTGGCGAGGGCTGCCGTAAGGGTGTAATCCTGCTCGTCGATGTGGGCGAGGAGGCCGTCGATGTCCCAGGCCGGGTCCACCACCGCCACCTCGCGCGTCGAACGCGAGCCGATGATGTAGGTGAAATTGGCCATCGGGCCGATCTGGATCTGCTCGACGATGAGTTCGCTCTCGGCCATCCGGCTGCCGTCGCTCGCGCAAAGCTCGTCACCTTATCACGCGTGCTTTCGAGGCCCGGTCGTTCAACTGCGCCTCGGGCGCTTTTAGTCTCTAAGGTGTTCCGACTTCCTCGGCGACTAGGACTTCGGTGTTCTGGGCCGCAACGATCGTCGTCGCGTGGGGTGTGAGGAAGGCGGATCGTGACGCGAAGGTCGTTTCGGGCGCGCGCAGCCCGCCATGGACGATCCAGCCAACGCACCACGCCGGCAATCGCAGGGCTGCTCCCTTGGCTAGGAGATGGCGCGTTACGTTGAAGGTTGGGGTCGTTGCCAAGGCTTGGTGGGACTCTGCACTGGCAGGGCAGGGCGGTGGTTGGGGCGTTAGATGCATGGCCTCGGCGGCGGCTGCGGAGTCCCAGTGGTTCTGGGTTTGCACGGGCTGGCTTGCGGCGAGGATGAGGCGTTCGTACACGGGGGTTTGGAACTCGATCACCTCCACACCTCGGCGGAGGGAATGGGGTACGCAAGGTTTCACTTCGATGCAGTCGCCGACGGCTAGGCGGTGACGGCGCATGAGGGCGTCGAGGGCGGTCGCCCGTGCTTCGCCGCGTTCCGCCGCCTGTGCCGCATGGAGAATCGCGCGGCGGAGGCCCTCGTCTCCTAGCTCGGCACGCGCCGCGGGGTTCACGCCGCAGAGCAGTTCGCCGCAGCCGTCCGGCCACGCCGCCGGGTCCACGCGATCCACCACATAGACCTCGTGCTTGGTGCGATGCACTTCGAGATACAGATGCCCGGCGCTGGGAACGAGTCGCTTCAGCAGAATGGGCGACCTCGTGCGCCCGTGCCGAGCGAGGAACGCGGACAATGGCACTCGTTTGGCGCCAAGGCACACGCGACTCTCGCCACGTCGCTCGATGCCGCTGTACCATGTTTCCGAGCCCCATGGCTTCGCCACCGTCACCGGTTCGAGGGCGACCGGGCCATGCGCCAATCCCGGCGCGGGTGCGCTGGCGGGGTCTTGTTGCGACGCATCTGTCATGGGGTGTGGCGGTCCATCCGGTTCGAGCATTGCGAGGAGCGAAATCGATGTTTTACACCATGCTAGCGAGTCCGGTGGGCGAACTGCTGCTCGCCGGCGATGAAGACGCGCTGCACGTGGTCGGGTTCCCGTCCGGACGCGGTGCGGCCCGGCCAGAAGAGGACTGGACAGAGAACCCGGCGCCTTTCGCCGAGGCCGCGCGGCAACTTGGCGACTATTTTGCTGGCAAGCGGCGTTCTTTCGATCTCCCGCTTGCGCCTTCGGGAACGCCGTTCCAGCGCGACGTGCTGGCGGCGCTGCAGCAGATTCCGTATGGGGAAACGCGAAGCTACGGCGAACTCGCGAAGTCAGTCGGGCGGCCGAAAGCGAGCCGTGCCGTGGGTGCCGCCAACGGCCGCAATCCTCTTCCCATCGTCATCCCCTGCCATCGCGCCATCGGCAGCGACGGGTCCCTGACGGGCTTCGGCGGCGGACTTGCAACCAAACGGTTTTTGCTGGACTTGGAACGACGGCATGCGGGGGCGGGGTTGCTTTGATTTCGGCCCTTCGTGCGGCGCAAAACGCAAGGAAGACCGTGAACGTAAGCTCCGCTCAAGGAATCTAGAGCTTGCTGTAGTGCTCTACCACCGCCGGATGGACGAACTCGGAGATGTCGCCGCCGAGCCCGGCGATTTCCCGCACGCGGGACGATGACAGGAACGACCACTGCCGCGAGGTGGGCAGCAGCACGTATTCCATGTCGCTGTCGAGGGTCTGGTTCATCTCGATCATCTGGAACTCGTAGTCGAAGTCCGACATGG
>VXPR01000551.1 GCA_009839405.1 Gammaproteobacteria bacterium | reverse complement strand
TTGGTGAGCATCGTCAGCGTGGCGAAGCCGCCGAGGGAAAGGGCCGCGATCGGCAGGGCCAGATGCCAGAAGTAGTCGCCGATCTTGCGGGCGACGGAGAGTTCGGCGAAGTCGTCGCTGACGAGGCCGCGAAGCGGGAACCAGTCGAAGTAGCTCCCGCCGGCAAAGACGATGATGAGCAGCACCGCGAACAGGAAGCCCGGCACCGCGTAGCCGACGAAGATCACGGCGCTGGTCCAGGCGTCGAAGCGGGTGCCGTTCTGCACCGCCTTGCGGATGCCCAAGGGGATGGAGATGAGGTAGATGAGCAGCATCGACCAAAGCCCCAGCGATATGGACACGGGCAGGCGTTCGAGCAAGAGATCAAGTACCGGTCGGTCCTGATAGAAGCTCTCGCCGAAATCCAGCGTCAGGTACCCGCCCATCATGGTCAGGAAGCGTTCGTGCAGGGGCTTGTCGAAGCCGAACTGCTTTTCCAAGTCCGCGAGCATGTCTGGGTCCAGCCCGCGGGTTGCGGGATCGCGCCCGCCGGAATCCATGAGCGAGCTGCCGCCCATCTCCATCGTTGCGCCAGCGCCGCGGGTGGAGAGCGCGCCGCTCGACCCGCTCATCATCTGCTCGACGATGAGGTCGATGGGGCCGCCGGGAGCAAGCTGCACGATCATGAAGTTGATGACCATGATGCCGAACAGAGTCGGCACCATGAGGAAGAGGCGGCGCAGGACATAGCGGCTCATGGTTCTGCCCTAGCCCTCGCGCGTGCGCAGGTATTCGGCGACCGCGGCGTCCTTGGCGGGGTCGATCCACCAAGTTTCCGGGAACGAGTGGTGACGGTAGCGAGAGGATTTGGCCGGGCGCCCGAAGCGGTCCCAGTAAGTCCACCTCATGCCGCTCTCGATCTGCGTCGGGATCATGTAATAGCCGTGCAGCAGAACCCGGTCGAGGGCGTTGCCGGTGGCGTAGAGCTCCTCGCGGTCGTAGGTGGTAAGGGCGCGGGTGACGAGGGAATCGACCGCCGGGCTGCGTATGCCGGCCCAGTTCAGGGTGAACGGCGCATCGGCCCCGGAGGAGTGGAAGAACGACTTGAGGTAGGTGCCGAGCGTGGGCGTTGCCCAATACGTGTTGATGGCGGCGTCGTAGGCGAATCCGCGCAGGCGGGCACGGAACTGCGTGGGGTCCACCGTGCGCACGCTAGCGTCCACGCCGAGCCTCTGCAGCGTCGCCATGTATGGCAGGGCGGCGCGCTCTTCGGCGGGATTGCGGGCGAGGAACTCGAACTCGAAGTGCTCGCCCTCATCGTTGACGAGACGCTCGTCAACCACGTGCCAGCCGGCCTCCGCGAGGAGGGCTTGCGCCTTCAGCATGTTGTCGCGGTTCATGCCGAGGCCGTCGGAGGCCGGGATTTCGAAGGGCGTGGTGAAGAGCTCGGGTGGCAGCTCATCTTCGAACTCCATCAGGAGGTCGCGCTCTAGGCCCTGGGGAATGCCGGTGGCTTCCAGTTCCGAGTTGTCGAAGAAGCTATCCACCCGGCGGTAGAAGCCGAAGTGCTGCACGCGGTTGATCCACTCGAAATCGTACGCGTAGAGCAGCGCCTTGCGCACGCGCCGGTCCTGGAAGCGCTCGTGGCGAGTGTTGATGACGATGGCGGCGGCCATGGCGGTAATGTTGCGCCGTTCGGCAAGTTCGCGAATGAAGAAGCCATCGTCCCGGGGCGGGAAGTTCTCGTAGGAGGTGGCCCAGTCCTTGGCAACGCCCTCGCCGCGGAAGGTAACGATGCCCTTCTTGGCGGCTTCACGCGCCACGGTGTTGTCGCGGAAGTACTCGAAGATGATGCGCCCGAAGTTGTACTTGCCGCGCACGGAGGGCACGTCCCAGCCCCAGTAGTCGGGTACGCGCTCATAGACGACGCGGCGGCCCAGCTCGAAATCGGCGATCCGGTAGGGGCCGCTGCCGAGCGGCGGCTCGACGCTGGTCTTGGTGATATCGCGTTCGGCCCAGTAGTGCGCGGGCAGGATGGGAAGGTGGCCGACGCTCAGGCCCGCGGCGGGATTGCGGAAGGCGGGGTCGGTGATGTAGATCACGGCCTCGCGCTCGCTCACCTGCTCGGCGCGGCCGAAGTGGGCGAGACCCGTGCGAATAGGGGCGGAGGCGTTCTCCCGCACGAACTCCACGGTATAGAGGATGTCGGCAGGCGTTATCGGCACGCCATCGTGCCAGCGCGCCTTGGGGTGGATGCGCACCTTGAACCAACTGTAGTCGGGCGCTGCCTCCATCTCGCCGAGGCGGGCGTATTGGGCGGAAGGATCGTCGTCGCCTGGTTCGAGGATGCGGTCGAAGATGAAGATGCCGGCGCCGACGAAGCCGTAGCCGGACGGGTTGATGCCCTTCTGAATCCAGGGCGTGAAGCTGTTGAAGGTGCCTACCACCGGGAGCACCAGGTCGCCGCCGATGGGTGCGTCGGGATTCACGTAGTCGAAATGCTCGTACTCCGGCGGGTAGCGCAGTTCGCGGAAGAACGAGAAGCCGTGGTGATAGCCAGGGCCGGAAGCGTCGTACGCGCCGCCATCGGGCAACGCCTGCTGCTCGGCGCCAAGGCCAACTGCCGCGGTGAGCGTCGCGACGAGTGCGGCGGTTCGAACAGCCATGCGTTTCATGGCTGTGGAAGTTACCCGAAAACCGCAGGCAATGGACGGCCCGCCGCCAGCGTGCTCTATGAGTACGTCAGCATGGAACATCCGCTTGCGTTCGCATACGCTCTCAAGGCGGGTGTTTCGCGCAAGGCAATAGGAGAGGGCGAGGATGCTGGAGCCGTATCGGGTGCTGGATTTGACGGACGAGCGGGGAGAGCTCGGCCCTATGCTGCTCGGCGACCTCGGTGCCGATGTGATCCGCGTGGAGTCGCCCGCTGGAACCTCGGCGCGCCGAAACCACCCCCTGGCGGACGGCGACTCGGGCGAACTCGCAAGCCTCTCGTTCCGCGCCTTCAATCGCAACAAGCGTTCCATCGTGCTCGACGTCGATGGCGCGCCGGCCGACCGCGATGTGCTGAGGCAGTTGATCGCCTCGGCGGACTTCCTCTTCGAGTCATCTCCGCCAAGCACCCTGGAGGCGCTTGGCATCACTCCAGCGGAGGCGCGCACGATCAACCCGCTGATCGTGCATGTGCGCATCTCGCCGTTCGGCAACGATGGCCCCCGGGCAGGCGACCTCGGCAACGATCTCGTGGTGGCGGCTCTTGGCGGGCCCATGTCTCTGCAAGGCCCGCGCGAGCGGGCGCCGCTGCGCATCAGCGTGCCGCAGGTGTGGCGGCACACGGGCGCGGAAGCGGCGGCGAGTGCCTTGGTGGCGCACGCCCGGATGCGTCGCACCGGCGACGCGCAATTCGTGGACCTCTCCGCCCAGTGCGTGATGACCTGGACCATGCTGCAGGCGATGGGGGCGCACGCCATACAGGGCTTCGACTTCGAGCGCGACGGCTCGCGCATGATCGGGGTGGAGATCGTCCATGCATGCGCCGATGGCCACATCATCGCCTTGCCGATGTCCCGGGTGATCCAAGGGCTGCTTGACTGGATGATCGCAGACGGAGTCCTCGACAGTTCGGCTCGGGAGGCGGACTGGGAGGCATTCGATCAATCGCTGCGGGACCCCACCGTCGAGGCGCCCTGGTCGATGGCCGAGATGGTGGCCCTGTTGCGTGCCTTCTTCGCTCGCCACACGAAACGGGAGCTGTTCGACTTCGGCATCGAGCACGGAATCACGCTGGCGCCGGTGGGCACGATGTCGGAACTCCTCGGCCTCGAACACCTGGCGGCGCGTGGCTATTGGCGGGAATTCGCAAGCGGCGACAAGGCACCGGGCCTGTGGGCTCGTTCCGGGCCGGCGGCGGCGGCCTTGCTGTCGGTGCGACGGGAAGCGCCAGCGCTCGATGCCGACGGCACGGAGATTCGCGAATCCCTGCGTTCGGCGCGAGTGAGGCCGCAACCAACCCCGGAGGCCAACGAGGGCGACCGCTTGCCATTTGCTGGCATCAAGGTGGCGGACTTCGCATGGGTCGGAGTCGGCCCCATCTCCTCGAAGTATCTGGCCGACCACGGTGCCACCGTGGTGCGGGTGGAATCGGAGAACCGGCCAGACGTGCTGCGCGGCGGCCCACCGTTCAAGGACAATGTCCCGGGCTGGAACCGTTCGCAGTTCTACGGCGACTTCAACACCTCCAAGCTTGGTCTTGCGCTCGACATGAAGCGGGACGAAGGTCTGGCTGTGGCGAAGCGACTGATCGCCTGGGCAGACGTGATGGTCGAGAGCTTCGCGCCGGGAGCCATGCAACGCATGGGCCTCGACTATGCCGAGGTGCGCAAGCTCAATCCGGGGATCATCATGGTGAGCACTTGCCTGATGGGACAGACGGGGCCGGCGCGGGCCATGGCCGGCTATGGCTATCACGCCGCCGCCATCGCCGGCTTCTACGAGGTGACCGGCTGGCCGGACATGGCGCCGAGCGGGCCTTGGACTGCCTATACAGACACGATTGCGCCGCGCTTTGTTTCCACCATGATCGCAGCGGCTTTAGACCGAAAGCGGCGGACGGGGGAGGGGTGCTTCATTGACCTCGCGCAGCTCGAGGCGTCGTTGCACTTTCTTGCACCGGAAATCCTCGACCACCAGGTGAACGGCCGCTCGGTGACCCGCATTGGCAACCGCAGCCGCTTCACGGCGCCGCAAGGGGCCTATCGGTGTGCTGGCGAGGACGAGTGGGTCGCGATTGCGGTCGAATCAGACGAGCAGTGGCGGGCGCTCTGTGCCAACGTGCCGGACCTCGACGCGGGGGCGAATCCCGCGAACGCCTATCGCCTAAGCGCCCACGACGAG
>VXPR01000002.1:2690-4878 GCA_009839405.1 Gammaproteobacteria bacterium | reverse complement strand
GGTAATAGGCGAGGGGATTGACGAGTCCCAGCGCCGCCACGCGCCACCGAACCGCACTCGACAGCGGCGCAATGCCACGCCAAAGCACTAGCCGCACCGCCGCGAAGAAGGCCAGCGAGACGACGCAGGCGAGGAACAAGAGCTGCACCGGCGCCATCTGTGCCAGCCCGAGCTTGAACGCCGTCGCAACGGTGGACCAAAGCGCCACGCTCGCGAGCGCAGCGCTCAGCGCACGCGACTCCCTGCCCCAAGCCATGCCGCCAAGTTACACGATGGCGTCCTCGATCGAGCCTGGGCAGGGCCGATGCTTCCTTTAGAATGCCGCCAATCACATTTCATTTGAGGGAGTCATGACGATTCAAGAAGGCGAGCGCTTGCCGGAAGCCACCGTGCACGTGATGGGGGACGCAGGACCGTCCGCCGTATCCACAAACGATCTGTTCTCGCAAAAGCGCGTCGTGCTGTTTGCGGTGCCGGGCGCATTCACGCCCACCTGCTCGCAGGCGCACCTGCCCGGGTTCGTGGCGCTCGCGGCGCAGATGAAGGACACGGGCGTGGACAGCGTTGTATGCGTTGCCGTCAACGACGCCTTCGTCATGGATGCCTGGGGCAAGTCGGCCGGCGCCGACCAACTCACCATGGTGGCAGACGGCAATGGCGACTTCACGAAGGCCATTGGCCTCGAGATGGACGGCAGCGGTTTCGGCCTCGGCACCCGCTCGCAGCGCTACGCCATGATCGTGGACGACGGCATCGTCGCCAAGCTCGCCGTGGAGGCGCCGGGAGCCTTCGAAGTGAGCCGCGCCGAGGCGATTCTCGAGCTGCTCTGACAAGAGCCCCACTCACCGAAACGGTCAGGAGCAGAGCATGGCACTCAAGATCTACGGCCCCGTGCAAACCCGAACCTATCGCACATTGTGGATGGCGGAGGAGCTTGGCATCGAGTACGAGCACATCACCGATGCGACGCCCGAGGCGCTCGTCGCCGTCAATCCCATGGCGCAGGTACCGGCCATCGACGACGACGGCCTCATCCTCACCGAGTCCATGGCCATCAACCTCTACCTCGCCCGCAAGCACGGCAAGCTGATGCCGTCTTCGGCCGAGGAGCAGGCGCAAACGCTACGCTGGTGCTTCTGGGTGATGACTGCCGTGGAGGGCACGTTGCTCGATGTGCTCAAGCGCCAGCATGGAATCATGGGTTTCGAGAAGGACCCGGATGCCGTGGCCGCCGGCATCGAAACGCTCCAGCGTCCGCTGCGCGTGCTGAACGGCCATCTTGCGGACCGCGACCACCTCGTGAACCAAGACTTCACGGTAGCGGATCTCAACGTCGCCAGCGTCCTGAGCTGGAGCCGCATGGCTCGCATCGACCTCACGGACCACGGCAACGTGGACGAATGGTTGGGCCGTTGCCTGGAACGCGACGCTGCAGTGCGGGCACGGGGCTGAATCGAGGCGGCGGGACTCAAACCGGCAAAGGGAGAAAGTTAATGCGCGTGGTGCGGGTGTACACGGGAGACGACGGCGAGTCGCACTTCCAGGACGTGGACATCGGGGTGACGTCCGAGGGCGGCATCGGCCGACTCTCCCCCCTCATCGAAGGCCCCGGCGTGATGTTCCGCGAGGTGGACGGCGACTACGACCTCGACTTCCACACCGCTCCGAGGCGGCAATTCGTCGTGAACCTGCGCGGCTCGGTGGACATCACGGTGGGCAGCGGCGAAACCAGACGCCTCGAATCCGGCGACATCCTCTTGGCCGAAGACACCACGGGCCACGGCCACAAGAGCCGAGCCGTTGAGGGCCAGCCGCGCTCCTGCCTCTTCATCCCCATCAACGAGGATGCCAAGCTGCCGTAAGCCCCGTTACGAGTCTCAAGCGGTAGAAAACGAATTCCCGTCCTGCCAATCCGACTCGGAAAGGCCTGCGCGTTCACGGTATCTCCGCCACGGCGCCCGACTTCAAGAGCGCCTTGAGCCCTTCTCGCTTGGACAGCGGGGAAAGCCGGTCGGCGTAGCGTTCCACATAGGCCGTCACGGCATCGGGGTTGACGCGCGAGTACTGCCGCAGCGCCCAGCCGATGGCCTTGCGGAGGAAGAACTCGCGCTCGTCGATGGAGGGCTCGATGAGCGCAAACAGCAGCGCCTCGTCCGTGGACTTGCCACGCTTTAGCTGCGAGAGAATC
>VXPR01000002.1:0-2680 GCA_009839405.1 Gammaproteobacteria bacterium | reverse complement strand
AGAAGCGCCGGGCGTCGCTTCCAGATGTCCGCATCGCACGCCCAGCGCCGCAGCAGCGCCGCAACTTCCACCGGATGCCCGTTCAGCATCTGCCCCACGGCAACGCTGGCGATGGCGTCCACGTAGTCCCACCACGCACCGGTGACGACCAGTTCCTCGACCATCGCCATCCGAGCCGGTTCCAGCCAGCGCCGGTGGCGGCTGTGGTTCAGGAGTTCCACGGCGGCATAGCGCTCCTCGCGCCGCTCCGCCGACTGCCAAAGCGCGAGAACCGCCTGCTCCCACGTGGCCGCGTCCGGCAACGGCCGCGACCGCACCGTGTCCGCAACGAGCTTGCGTACAACCGGTACCGTGACACCGTGAAACGGCATCTCGGACTTCATGTACGCCTGCTGCCCGCGCGCCCGCTCCGGGTCCGCAACGTCGCGTAGCGCCTGGACCACATCAAGGCGCAAGTCTCGAACAAAAGCATCCACGGCCAAGGGGTCCTCTCGAAGCGACGGCTGCCGACTCCGATTGTCGCCCACCAAAACACTTGCCGTGCGCCCCCGTTTGCTCGCATGATCGGCCAAGGCTCTTGTGGGAGGGAGACGATGGCCTACGAAATCAAGCGGTTCCCCTACGACGGCACCATCGATGCCGACGGCCATGTGTTGGAGCCGCCGGACCTATGGGAGAACTACCTCGAAGCGAAGTATCTGGACCGCGCCCTGCGCATTCGCGTCGATGACGACGGCCTCGAATACCTCGAAATCAACGGCAAGCCCTCCGAGCGCACGCGCAAGGGTTCCCTCGGCATCATGGGCGCGATGGGGTCAGAAGACCTGAAACCTAGCCCCGATCGTCGCTATGCCGACAGCATGCCCCTCGGCGCTTGCGATGCGGGCGACCGCCTGCACCTCATGGATCAGGAGAACCTCTCCTGCTCCCTCCTCTACCCCACCATCTGCCTGCTGTGGGAAGTGGAGGAGACAGACCCCGAGATCACCCTCGCCTACGCCCGCGCCTACAACCGCTGGATTGCCGACTTCTGTCGCGGCAGCGGCGGGCGCCTCGTGCCCATCGCCATGCTGACGCTGCTTGACCCGGCTGGCTCCGCCGCCGAACTCGAACGCGCCGTGAAGGACGGCTGCAAGGGCGCCTGGATCAACCCGTTCAACCACAACCGGGTGATTCACGGCCATTCAGACCACGACGTGCTATTCGCCAAATGCGTGGAACTCGACGTGCCGCTCGCGATTCACCCCACCTTCCATCCGCACGCAGCGGCGGCCGGCATCTTCGACTGGCCCACGGAAGGCATGGGCGCGGCCGCGATGATCTGGCTGCGCTCCATCGTCCAGCAGGCGCTGATCTCGTTCATGGCCCTCGGCACGCTGGATCGCTTCCCCGAACTTCGCCTAGGCGTGCTCGAAGCCGGCTCCGGCTGGATCGGCGCCATGCTCGACCGCTTGGACGCCCACGCGCGCTCGGTCAACGTCGCCGGCAAGCGCCCCACCTTCACCGAGTATTTCCGTCGCCAGTGCTTCATCTCCGGCGACCCCGACGAAACCGCCGCCCCGTTCATCATCGATCACGTGGGCGCCGACAACTTCATGTGGGCCACGGACTACCCGCACCCGGATCATCCGCACACGTGGGTGGACGATCTCACCGCCTTCGCCAATCGTCTGACGCCCCCGGCGAGAGCCAAGGTGCTTGGCGACAACGTGCGGCGCATCTACCGGCTGGAGGATGTGGGTCAAGCGCAAGCGGCGGCCGGCTGACCCGAGGCGAGCCACACGCGCCGTTCTCGCTCGCTAGTCACCATGCCAACGGGAGTGGACGACACCTGTTCGACCAAGACGACAATCTGGGACTGGCCCTTGCGCATCTGGCATTGGGCCTTCGCGATCGTGGTCGTCTTCTCGTTGACCACAGGCCTCATCGGCGACATCAGCCTGCTCGAGTGGCACGTCCGCTCCGGCACCCTCGCCTTGGGCCTTCTGGTGTTCCGCATCGGCTGGGCCATCTGGGGAGGACTCTACGCAAGGCTCGCGAACTACCGCACCTCCCCACGCGCCATCCTGAACCACTTCCGCGGCAGGAACCCGCCCGCGCCCCACACCGCACCGGGCATCGCGCTGGTAGGGTTGCTGCTCGCAATCGTGACCTTGCAAGTGAGCACGGGCCTCTTCGCCACCGACGAGATCTTCACTGAAGGCCCTCTGCGGCAGTGGGTCTCCCTCGAGTTCGCCCGCAACGCCACCTTCATCCACAACCGAGCCCACTGGCTCATCGTGGCGCTGGTCTCCACCCACGTAGCCGCGCACATCATCTATGGCGCCCTGCGGGACCCGACGCCTCTGTCGATGTTCACCGGCACAAAGGCCGTCGACGTGCCCCCGACGCCGCACTATGCCTGGCGCGCCGCGGCCACCCTCTTGGCCGCCGCCCTACTCGTGGTTGCCCTACCCGACTGACCCCATCATCCGGCCCTGGAGAACCGGTGTCCCGTTCCCATCGCCGACAGGCGTGATGGTTAGTGAGCTCCAATGGAACGGACCGTGCAACGCAATGATCTTGCGCCGCTTTTCTTCGTAGGTGACGGGCTTGTCCCGTCCCGTGCTTGACGCTTCGACGAATTCGGAACGGGACGGGACAAGCCCGTCCCCTACGAGGCCCGTCCTGAACGCACCGA
>VXPR01000208.1 GCA_009839405.1 Gammaproteobacteria bacterium | reverse complement strand
TCTTGTGATGATCTCTCCTCCCGCGCCCTTGGGGGGGGGGCGGCGGGGGGGGGGGGTGGGGGGGGCGGCCCCCCCTCCCTCCAGAGGACGGCGACGCTAGAGACCAAACGCATCCGCTCGCTTGTTTTGCGGCTGCCTATAATGTTCCCCCTAGTTTCTTTGGTCGCCAAGTGGACAATCTCGCAATCCTTTGTGCGACATCGCCACTTTGACGCTGGACGTTGCATCTGTTGCCAAGGTGGAGGCTGCCATTCGCGCCGCCGAGACCGCGGCCGGCCGTCCGTCGGGGGTCGTGCAGTTGCTCGCGGTGTCGAAGACTCGCTCTGCCGCTGAAATCGCGAGCCTGCATGGCGCAGGAGTCGAGGACTTTGGCGAGAACTATCTGCAGGAGGCGCTGCCGAAGATTCGCGAATTGGCGGATCGAGGCATCACTTGGCACTTCATCGGTGCCATTCAGTCGAACAAGACCCGCGACATCGCCCGCCACTTCGACTGGGTTCACACCTTGGATCGGGTGCGGGTGGCGGAGCGCCTAAACGCCGCCGCCCACCGCACCCTCGACGTTTGCCTGCAAGTGAATGTGGACGCCGAGCCGCAGAAGGCGGGCGTTGCCCCGGAAGAGACGGGCGCCCTGCTGGCGCGAGTCCAAGAGCTCGGCAACCTGCGCGCCCGCGGCCTCATGGCCATTCCCAAGGAAGGCGACGGCGAGGCCGCGCGGGAGAGCTTCCGCCGTTTGCGCTGCCTCTTCGACGATCTCGCGCCCATCGCCGGGCCTTCATGGGATACGCTTTCGATGGGCATGTCGGGCGATTTCGAGGTTGCGGTGGCGGAAGGCTCGACCTTGGTTCGCATCGGCACGGCGCTCTTCGGCCCCAGACCGCCACGAACGCGCCGATGATGTTCGCCGCCTCAAGCGGCAATTGACGCAAGGACTTGGGATGAGCCACAACCCGGCGCCGGATCACAGCATCGCCTTCATCGGCGGGGGCAACATGGCGTTCGCGCTCGCATCGGGCATTCTGCGCGCTGATCCAGGCCGATCCGTGGTCGTGAGCGATCCAGTGGCGGAGCAACTTGCCCGCTTTGCGGGCGCGCCGGTTCGCACCACGCGCGACAACACCGATGCGGTGGCCGGGGCCTCGATTGTCGTGCTGGCCGTGAAGCCGCAGGTGATGGAGGGGGTGGCGCGGGAGCTTGCGGAGGCCATCGAGGCTCGGCAACTGGTCGTCTCCATCGCTGCTGGGGTGACGGTTTCAGCGCTGCGGGCGTGGCTCGGTTCGAGTGCCATCGTCCGCTGCATGCCGAACACGCCGGCGCTGGTGGGCAAGGGCGTCACTGGCCTCTATGCCGACTCAGGCGTGTCCGAAGCACAGCGCAGCGAAGCGGAGGAGTTGCTGCGGGCGGTGGGCGATGCGGTCTGGTTCGAAGAGGAAGGCGAGCTCGATGCCGTCACCGCCCTCTCCGGCAGTGGCCCGGCGTATTTCTTCGCGGTCATCGAGGCGCTGATCGAGGGCGGTGTGGAGTTGGGCCTCTCCCGCGAGATCGCGCATAGACTGGTTACCGGAACGGCCGTTGGCGCTGCCGCCATGATCGGGCCGCACGACGACCCTGGGGAACTGCGCGTTCGCGTCACCTCGCCGGGGGGAACGACGGAGCGAGCGCTCTCGGTGCTGGCATCCGGCGGCGTGCCCCATACTCTGCGCCAGGCAGTACACGGCGCTTGGCAGCGCTCGCGGGAACTCTCCGGAGTGGAGGCGGATGGCCACGATGGCGCTGCGCCCACCGGGAGTGGCCGATAACGCCGCCACGCTTTCCCGCCACACTGGAAGGAACGAAGAACATGACCGACACGCTCGTATTCATCGTCAAGTTCGTCCTGCAGGCGGCGTCGCTCGTCTTCCTTCTCCGCTTCCTGTTGCAGGCCGTGCGCGCCGATGCCTACAACCCCATCACCGAGGCCATCGTCAAGCTGTCGTGGCCGGTGCTGCGGTACCTCCGCTATGTACTCCCTACATGGCGCAATCTCGACTTCGCGGCCTTCGGCATGGCGTGGGGCATTAACGCGCTCCTGCTCGTCATCATCGCCAGCCATCGCGACCTGCCCTATTCGGCGCTCGTCGTCATCGGCGACACCCTGCGCGCCACCGTCAGCCTTGCCATCGGCGTGTTTCTGGTGGCCATCTTCGCCACCATCGTGATGAGCTGGATCGCTCCCGGAACCCGCTCCCCCGCCACCAGCCTCATTCACGACGTGGCGGAACCGCTCTTGGCACCGGCGCGCAAGCTCATCCCGCCGATCGGTGGCACGCTGGACCTCTCGCCGATGCTGACGGTGCTGGTGCTGCTGGTGATTCAAGGGCCGGTGCTGTCGGCGGTGCTGCCGTATCAGATTTGGCAATACGTGTGACGCACTGCCCCACCCGAATTCGAAGCGCCAACATGCAGCCTAACGAGGAGCCACGCTCTGTCGGCATCGTCACGCCGCAAACGGTGCGCTTCGATACGCCCCTGGCACTGCAATGCGGCGTAACGCTACCCGGCTTCGAGCTCGCGGTAGAGACCTACGGCGAACTGAACGCCAGTCGCAGCAACGCGCTGCTCATCTGCCACGCGCTGTCCGGCGACCACCATGCCGCCGGCCGGCACTCGCCCGATGATGCAAAGCCGGGTTGGTGGGACGCCTGCATCGGTCCCGGCAAGGCCATCGACACCGATCTTTTTCATGTGGTGAGCCTCAACAACCTTGGTGGCTGCAATGGCAGCACCGGGCCCCGTTCCACCGACCCGAACACCGGCGAGCCCTATGGCGCGAGCTTTCCCGCGGTAACCGTGAAGGACTGGGTGCGGAGCCAAGCCATGCTGGCGGATCGCCTCGGCATCGAGCGCTTCGCCGCCGTCGTCGGGGGGAGCCTGGGCGGGATGCAAGCGCTGCAATGGGCCATCGACGAGCCGGAGCGCATCGCCAACGCCGTGGTGATCGCTGCCGCGCCCAAGCTCTCGGCCCAGAACATCGCCTTCAACGAGATCGCTCGGCAGGCCATCGTCTCGGACCCCGACTTCCACCAGGGCACCTACTTTCGCAAGGGGACGAACCCCGACAAGGGGCTGATGCTGGCGCGAATGCTGGGGCATGTGACGTATCTGTCCGCTGGTGGCATGGGTGACCGCTTCGGGCGGGAACTGAAGTCGGGCGATATCGGCTCGGCCCAGGACGTGCAGTTTCAGGTGGAGAGCTACCTGCACTATCAGGGCACGTCGTTCTCGCGCCGCTTCGACGCCAACACCTACCTCCTCATGACGAGGGCGCTCGACTACTTCGACCCTGCCTTGGATTACGGCGGGGATCTGGTGCGGGCGCTGGGGCAGGCGCGGGCGAGGTTCTTGGTGCTGGCGTTCACGTCCGACTGGCGCTTCTCGCCGGAACGTTCCGGCGAAATCGTCGATGCCCTGATTGCCGCTGGGCGGGATGTGACGAGCGCCACGGTTCACTCGGCGGCTGGCCACGACTCGTTCCTGCTGCCCATCGACCGCTATTGCGACCTGCTCGGCGCCTACCTCGGGCGCGTTGCGGAGGAGTTGGGGGACTAGGACCGTGCGGCGCGACCTCGAAATCATCGCCGACTTGGTGAACCCCGGCGCCAGAGTGCTGGACCTTGGCTGCGGCGACGGCGACCTGTTGCGGCACCTGGCGACGGCCAAGGGCGTCAACGGCTACGGCATCGAGAAGGATGCAGCCGAGGTTGCCATCTGCATCCGCGCAGGTGTCAACGTGATCGAGCACGACCTCGACGACGGCCTCACCCGTTTCCCGGATTCGAGCTTCGACATGGTGGTGATGACCGAGACGCTGCAGGCCGTGGCGGCGCCGGATCGCCTGCTCGACGAGATGCTGCGCATCGGCGAGGAGTGCATCGTCACCTTCCCCAACTTCGGCCACTGGCGCTGCCGGATGCAGCTCGCCTCACGCGGGCGGATGCCGGTGGCGCGGCACATTCCGCATTCCTGGTTTGACACGCCGAACATCCACCTGTGTACGTTCCGCGACTTCGAGGAACTGGTGACCGGCAAGGGGCTGCCGATCATCGAGCGGTTCGTGGTGGACGCGACCTACGAGAAGCGGGTGCGGTGGATTCCGAACCTGTTCGGGACGATTGCCTTCTACCGCTTGGGACGAGCCCGCCCATGACGGACCGGACCCTTGGCACCCCGCTCGCCTCAAGGCTCGGGCGAGGGCCTTGGGGGGGAGGGCATCCTGCCCTCCCGCGCGCCGCAAGGCGCGTTCGTGCCACATGCCGACCACCCCGGCTTTGGGGTCTGAGGAGCGCGCCTGTCGGCGCGTGCGAGGGCAAGATGCCCTCGCCCCCAGGGCCCTTGCTTCGAGCCAAGCTATCCAAGTGTCGAATTGGTGCGAGGTCTGTTGCATGGGGGGGAGGGCGTCTCGCCCTCCCACGCGTCCGAAGGGCGCGCCTCCTGTTCATCACTTTGTTCGCCGCACTGCTTTGGGCGACGCACCTCCATGCCGAGCAGTTCCGCGAGTTCGGCGACTGGCGCGTGCATTACATCGCCGTCGGCGCATCCTTCCTGCCGCCTGCGGTGGCGGAGCGCCACGGCATCGTGCGTGGCGACAACAAGGCCATCGTCAACATTTCCGCCATTGGCGCGGACGGGCGTTCCGGTGCCATCGACATTGCCGGCAGCGTCACCAACCTGCTCGGCCAGGTGACGCCGCTCCGCTTTCGCGAGGTGCGTGACGGCGCGGCGATCTACTACATCGCGCCATTCGATTTCGAGGCGGCTGAGACCCTGCGCTTCGAGCTGCGCCTGACGCTGCCGGATCACGGGGCGGAAACGCTTTCGTTCCAGCAGGCCCTGTACGGGCCGTTGCCG
>VXPR01000307.1 GCA_009839405.1 Gammaproteobacteria bacterium | reverse complement strand
CCCGAAGCCCTGCTCGAACGCGGCGCGGATGGCGATCTTCATGGCCTCGACTTGCAGGTGCGTCCAATCCGCGCTGCCTGGCTCGAGCGAGGCAGCGCCCTGGTGTTCAAGAATGGCAAGGGCGATCTGCGCCGCCAGCCCCTGGCCGTTGGGGGGGATTTCAAGCAGTTCCACGTCGCGGTAGGGCTGGGCGATGGGATCTACCCAGTCGCACTGGTGTGCGGCGAGGTCAGCCTCGGTCATCGCACCGCCTTCCGCAGCGGCGGCAGCGGCGATGCGTGCGGCCAGTTCGCCGCGGTAGAGGGCCTCGCCCTTGGTCTCGGCGATGCGCGTCAGGGTGTCGGCCAGATCGCGGCGGCGGAACTTCTCCCCCGGTGCCGGCGCCTTCCCGCTTGGCAGGAAGTGCTCGCGGAAGGCCGGAAACTCGCCCAAGGTCTCGGCGGCATGGCGCCATCCAGCCGCGGTCTTGTGGCCGACGTGGAAGCCGTCTCTGGCATAGCCAATCGCGGCTTCAAGGAGGTCCGCGAAGGGCAAGCGGCCAAAGCGGTCCGAGAGTGCCACCCAAACACTCACGCAGCCAGGCACGGTCACTGCGTCCCATCCGTGCATCGGCATTTCGGCAAGGCCGGCAAAGCGCTCAGGCGTCCATCCCGCCGGCGATCGCCCCGAGCCGTTGACACCGCTGATCGCTTCGCCGTCCCAGATGATGGCGAAGGCGTCGCTGCCGACCCCGTTCATCGACGGTTCGACCACCGTAAGCGTGATGGCAGCGGTGAGCGCAGCGTCGACCGCATTACCACCGCGCCGCATGGCATCGAGCCCCGCTTGGGCGGCGAGTGGTTGCGAAGTGGCGACGACGTTTCGCGCCAGAACGGGCGCTCGGCGCGATGCGTAAGGGAAGTCCCAGTTCATGCTTGGCTCCTGGCGCTAGGGCTGTCCGCCGGCGCTGACGTAGAACTCGACCAGCGCTTGCTTGTCGGCGTCCGACAGTGATTCGTACTTGCTTTCCATCTTGGGGACCATGCGACGGGTTTTGTCGTCGAAGGCTTGGAATTGGGAGGTCAGGTAATCGCGCCATTGGCCGGCGAGGATGGCGAGGTCGGCTTCGGGGATGCTGCCGCCTTCGATGTGGCATTTGGCGCACTTGACTCGATGTACGGCCTCGCCGCGCTGGGCGCGTTGGCGGTCGAAGGGCTGGCGGTGCGGTATCCAGGTCTTGTCGGCGTAGTGCAGCGCCACGGCTTCTAGCTCTTCGTCGGTGATGGCCCGACTCACTTCCACCATGTCGGTCTCGGTGCCGTCGGCGCGCTCCATGCGCCGACCTTCGCGGAGGCCATCGCGGTAGGTCTGCATCAGGTCCATGATGGCGAACTCCGAGAAGCCGGCAATGGAGGGAATGTCCGGCTTCTCGCTGCGGCCGTCGGTGCCGTGGCAGTCGTCGCAGGCGGCGGCAAGGTCGACTCCATCCAATTCCGCGGCGACGGGTACGGCAAGTGCAATGCAAATGCAGAGTGACGCCCGTCGTGCGGCTACGCTTGTGCGGCTGTTCGGTGTTGTTGACACTGTGTGGCGTGGTGCGCGAAGCGCGAGCAATGGTGCGGAGGGTTCATCATTCACCGGGACAGCCGCGTTGGGCAAGACCGCCGCACACGGGGTTCGCGGTGGGGCTTGCGATTGAGCGATGGCGCTTCGCTGCGGGCCGTTCTTGCGACCACCGTGGCGCTTCTGGCAGTTGCGCCCGGCGGCCAGCCCGATCGGGTCTTCGCCCATGAGGAACTCGTGCAGAAGCTCGCGAATGGCGACTATTCCCGTCGCGGTGCAGATGGCTGTCTCGGCTGTCACGACGAGGAGGAACCGTTTCCCACGTTGGAACTGTTCGCCACCGTGCACGGGCACCCAGCCGTTGCCGGAACGCCATTCGCGATGGACGCTGCGACCTCTCCACCGGGCGGCTTGCAGTGCGAGTCGTGCCACGGACCGGCAGGGCAGCACGACCGCCGGATGCTGCCGGACGGCGTCCGCCGCGAGCCGATGCTGAACTTCGGGCAGCGCGGCAATGCGACGCCGGCGTTGCAGAACGCGCTTTGTCTTGCCTGCCACGAGACCTACGAGCGTGCTCATTGGCTGGGCAGCGCGCACGAGGAGGCTGACCTTGGGTGTGCAGACTGCCACCGACTTCATGCCGACACGGACCCGGTGCGAGTGCCGGACATGCAAGGGCAAGTGTGTGGTGCCTGCCACGGCAGCGTGCTCGCAGATGCGTTGAAGCGCTCATCGCATCCCATGCGGCAGGGGCAACTCATCTGTCGAGACTGCCACGACCCACACGGCGGGGTAGGGGAGGCGCTGGCCCGGCACGACGGCGTGAACGAGGCCTGCCTTGCCTGCCATGCCGAGAAGCGGGGGCCATTCCTCTGGGAGCATCCTCCGGCCGCGGAAGACTGCCTCACATGCCACGTGCCGCACGGTTCGAACCAGCCAGCGTTGCTCACGCGGCGAGCGCCTCAGCTTTGTCAGGAATGCCATTCGTCGGCGGGCCACCGCAGCTTGGCACAGATGGCGGATCAACTGCCGCCGGAAGCGGCGTCGGAGTTCCTGCTTGCCAACGCTTGCCTGAACTGCCATTCCGAAGTGCATGGCTCGAACCATCCATCGGGTGCGTGGTTGCGGCGATGAAAGCGAGGCGGTGCTGTCCGTTTGGGAGGCGGCGCGTTGCTGTTGCTCTGCTTGGCGTGGCGGTGACGGGAATGGCGGCCTTTGGGGAGGCGTTCTCGGCGGACTACAGCAAAGCGCGGACGGACCGATGGCGATGTCGCCTTTGCCCGTTCGACGACGCGTTCCGTCGTGAAGGGATCGTTACGGCCGGCGTGCTGGCGGTGGGCGACTCGCAGCCTCGGTTTGGTCGGGACAACGGGTTGGACCGCGCTGGCAGCTATGCGGATGTTGCCGTCGATGCTCGCTATAGCGACGAGGCGGGTCGCATTGCGAGTGTCCACGGTACGGATTTGGGGCTGGATGCACGGCAACTTCGCATGCGGTTGGCCGATCCGCGTGCGGGCGCAGCGGCGCTGCAATGGCGGGAGGTGCCGCGCAACGTTGCGGTCGATGGGCGCACGCCCTATGTATCGGACGGGGATGGCTCGCTTTCCCTGCCGGCAGATTGGACCAGGGCCTACGACACCGCCGAGATGACCGGTCTGGGCTTGGCGCCGTCCTTTCGCCTCGCTACGCACCGGCGGCGCCTCGGCGCGGATTGGCGGTTCGAGCCGAGCCCTGGGTGGCGATTGCACGCCGACTATCTGCGCGAGACCAAGCGCGGCACGGAGGAGACTGGGGCGGACTTCCTTTACCAAGCGGCGATCCTGCCGAAGCCCGTGGAGTATCGGACGGAGACGTTTGGCGTCCGCGGCAGCTTCCAAGCACGTCCCTTGCTGCTTGCCGTCGAGGCACGCGAGGCACGCTTCGCCAATGCCAAGCCGGCGCTGACGTGGGAGAGTGCGTATCCAGGCCCGGTACCCGTGGCTCGCAAGTCCCTCGCGCCGAGCAACGCGCTCCGCACGCTGTCCTGGACGGCACGTTCGGCGTTGGGACGCACCAGCTTCCATACTAGGCTGTCGTGGTCGCGGGGCCATCAGGACGAGGCGTTCGTCTCCGGAACCGCGGGAGATGTTCTCGCTGGATCCCCACTTCCAGCGCAGAGTCTCGATGGCCACATTCATGGTTTTGCGGGATCGGTGCGGGCAGTGAGCCGCGTCACAGAGCGGCTGCGACTCGATGTGTCGCATCGTCGATGGCAGCGGGACAACCGCACGCCGCTCCGAACCTGGACACCGGTGCTCGGCGACTTGGTGGCGATGCCGGCGCGCACCAACCGCGCGCATGGCTTCGACCGTCGCCGCACGGAGCTGCAACTGCGCTATCGGCTGCCGCGCGGTGTGCGACTGGCGGCGGGCGCGTCGAAAGCTGCACTTGGCCGACAGGTTTCGTTGGGTTCGCGGCCGGAGGTGGTGCGTAATGAGGAGGCGAGGCTTTGGCTTGAGGCGGCGGTCCGCTGGCGCGGCTTTGGGGCGACCGTCAAGGCCTCGCGAGGGCACCGTCAGGCAGCGGCGTTCGAGGCGCACGGTGCCAACAACCCGCTCACGCGGCGGTTCCATCAAGCCGAACGGGAGCTGCGCGGGTGGAAGGCGCGGCTGCACGGTGACGTGGGCGCTTCTGGCCTGGCGCTCGGTCTCTATGCCGACCAGCGCAGGAACGACTACCCCGACTCGGCGTTGGGCCGCCTCCATGACGAAGACCGAGGCTGGGGCGTGGACTTCAGCTATGCGTTCGGGACGAAGGCCACTTTGTCCGGTTTCCACGACGGCCAGCGAACCACTTTTTCGAGCGCGGGAAGCGCCGCGTTTGGCGTGGCGGATTGGTGGTCCACCAGCCGCGACGCCGTGGCTGCCCACGGACTCACGTTCGAGTCCCGCCTGCTCGCAAACGACCGGCTGCACCTGTCCCTAGCGTACGTAAGCTCTTTCGGGGAAGGCGTGTACCGGACGACCGGTTCGCTGGCCGAGACGGCGGGGGCCTCCATCTTCCCGGCTCTCGTCTCGGGCCAAAGGTCGCTCGACATCACCGTTCGATACCGCTACAGCGATCGAGTCACGCTGGCCTTGCGCCACTACGGCGAACGCTACCGAAGTGCCGATTGGGCGTTCGATGGCGTCGCGATGGACACGATTCGCAACGTCCTGACGACTGGCCGTGCGATGCCGCGCTACTCGAACCGGGTGGTGGGGTTGCTGGTGGAGGCGCGGTGGTAGCGCATGAGGAAGGCCACCCGAAGAAGGGCGACGCATGCGTCGCCCCTACGGCCCGAGGCTTGACCGACACCTTTGTGTAG